>CAZMPL010000237.1:0-5843 GCA_964567805.1 uncultured Pirellulales bacterium
ATGTACTTCCAAGAGATGTCGCACCAGTGACACCCAAGGTTCCTGTGGTAGCTACGTTACCAGTTCCATCTGCTACTGTAAAGCCCTCGGCTGATATACCACCGTTCGCCGTAAGAGCACCGGTTAATGTAGTTGCACCGGTGACACCTAATGTGTTGTTCAGTGACGTTGCTCCATCAATGCTAATACCATCACCAGCTACTGTAAGATTATTTTCTCCGCCTGTAATACTGACATAAGTAGCAGATGAATTTGTCGACGAGGCGCCACCATCCGTAATTAAAATACCTGCCGTAGTATTCGTAATTGTAGAACTCGTATCAGGAACGGCAACTTCATCATTTGTACGAAGTACAACATAGGGACTTCCTGAATCGGTAATTATAGCTATGTCACCTGTTTCATTCAAACTTTCGTCTTTGGCGGTCATAGTAGCTGAAGCGGCAAATACCAGAGGCGGATTAATAATAATAACTATTATTAAAAATACGATACCGATCGGGTTGAATTTATTTATTTTCATATTCTTACCTTTTCAGATGATATCAAGATTTTATTGAATAATTTCCTTCTTAATCACCACAGTTCCGCTTCCTGCAGGCATGAGAAAGACTTTTACTTTACCTGAATCGAGCAGGATAATATTTTTCTTCATTACACTGACTCGTTTCAGATTTTTGAATGTTGTTTTTTCAAGCTCCTCACAGCTCATATTAACATATTCGACTGTATCATATACAGCGTCCTGGTTCGGGAAGAAACTTGCGCTCGCATAAAGCGTAGAATTATCATTGCGCACCAGTTCGAACGATGTAGAAAAAATGTGCTGGTCAGGCTGGCTTTGCGGCTTAAAAATATATACGCCAGTCTGATTATTTTTTGTAAGAAAAGTTGCGACCTGGTTAATTCTGCTTACACAAGACAGAACTCCAAGCTTTACGGCAGCTTCGGTTACAATATTTACAGAAGAATCAGGCTGCAATTGAATTAACGAACCTGGTTCAGTACGTGGAACCTGAGGTACAGAAGAAGCAGCAGGCGGACTATTCTGCTGCGTCGTATTCGAAGTTGCCGAAAGAGCTATAATTTCACTGTTTTTTATATTAAGAATAATAACTATGCTTACGATAATGATTATTGAAAGACTGAAAACAATCAAACTCACTATGCGCAGCGCACTAACAAAATCCTTTTTTGTATTCATCAGAAATCCCTTTATTAATATTGAATATATGGCTGAAATAATCTAATTGTGCTTTATCAGTATTGAAAAAGCGTTTTTCTCAAAAGCTCTAAAAGTAATATTTACATCTACTAAATCTTATGATGAAAAATAACAGTGAAATTAACATCTGTAATATCAAACAGATTTAAATTAATTAATACATTTTTATCGGTATATAAGATTTACATTCTTTAATCCAAACAGTATTGATTCGTAATATAAAAAAACCATGGCTGACTAACTTAAAAATAAATCTATCAAATACTTACAATATATTTTGGGAGAGATGGAGATTGATTGTATGTAAACAGGTACATTTAAGAATTGCTTCGAAATAATGTATAATAGATTAGGAAGATTTTACTGTCTTCTATTTTTTCTCATTCAATAAAGTATTCAATGCTTTGCTCGCATTTGTATGATTCGGATTTAAGTTCAAAGCTTCGCGAAATTCTTGTATTGCTTCCTGTTTTTGTCCACGGTTGTTCAGTAAAATACCAAGATTATAATGCAATTCTACATCATCAGGTCTTATCCTCAAAGCTTCGCGAAACTCTTTTATAGCTTCATCTGTTCGGTTCTGTTTGAATAAAATAATACCAAGATTATGATGCAGGTCCCAGTCATCATTTACATGCTGGATTCCTGTTCGATATGTATTTATGGCTTCCTCAATTTTTCCACTTTCGTTTAGTAAATAAGCAAGATTATTATATGCTTTTACATGGCCTGAATCTAATGCGAGAGCTTTCTTATAGTCTGCAATAGCCTTATCAGGCATCTGCTTGAGTTGATAGGCAAAACCAAGATTGAAATACGCGTCTGCACATAACGGATACATTTTGAGAGTTTTTAAGTTGTATTCAACTGCCGCCTCATAATTTCCCATCATGCCAAAACTTAGTGCAAGTTTGGCACATGCAAGGTAATGAGTCGGTTCTAATTTTAAAACTGTTTCAAACTGACGAGCCGCTCCCGATGGATTCTCCAATTCTTCAAACATAAGCCCGTATTTCCAATACAACCAGGAATCAGATTGAGATTGTAGAATCGCCCAGCGATATTGTTCATCAATTTTTTTCATTACATCTTCCGTAAGTGACGCTTTCAGAGAATTCACCCGCTGCTCTTCCTGCTGAACTCTTTCTTTATTATAAAGCTGGTTGGTAAACGGCGGCTGTTTCAAAAATTCATTCACAACTTTTTGGGATATACTATATACTTCCCAATCGGTATAAGCCAAATAGCGTGCCACTTCCTGTTCCGATGGGAAATGACCTTGTTGAGAATCTTCGGAAGATGGCTTTCTGCTTTTGATTTTGTCAGGCAATACTTCATCTACCTGTTTAAATATGGTTTTGGCTATTAGATAATTGCCCTGGAAATTGTAATGAACATGCTCATAAAATAACTCTTTACCGGGGATTTTGTTGGGACTGTTTTCTTCTATTACATTGCAGGTATCTACAAAGTAAATTCCTTTGCCGCTCTTGTCACCCGCACTTTCTCGAATGATTGCATCGATCTGGTTATCAGCACGGAAACGCAGAGTATCATACTCACGTGCAAGAATATATCTTGCTTTGCTTTCTTCGAAATTGCTCATCTCCCAATAACAGCGGCCAAGACGATATTGCAAATCAGCATAATCAGAATCAATTTGTACGGCCTGTAAATATATTTCTACCGCTGATGAATAGTCACCATTAGTTTCTAATTCAACGCCCTTCTGATAAAGCTCATCCCACTTTGCTTTTTCAGAATCATTTATGTCACGACGATGTTCTGATGCAAACGGCGGATTGTCTTTCAAATTGCTTCCAACCGTACAGCAAATGAGCGGCTTCTTTATTCTCTGAGCTACTTTGAATATATCCTCAAGATTACTTTCGAAATTACGATATACTATTTTCATTTGAGGGTCATCTTTTCGCACCTGTTTATTCAAAAACATTTCCATACCAAGCCAGATTTTCGGGGAGTCACTTTTTATCGATTGTGCAAGACTCGTTACAAGCTGACCTGTTTTGGTTTTCTTCAATGCTACGCCGAAACGTATGAGTGAAAGATTAGCACTCAAAGGAGCAAAAACAGTTCCGGCTCCGTATGGCCCCACTACTTCATTATTACCAAGATATACAATATACAAATCCGGATTATAACGAGGAGAATCTTTTGCAACTTCCAGAATGACGTGGGAATTAATCGCGGGCATTGCGGCTGTTATAACTTCGAAATTCGTTCCCGGATACTGCCGGCTCAACATTACTTTCAACATACGTCCGAATGAATATGCTCCGTCAGGAGTTCCGGCTGCCGCTGAAGCACCCATTACTAATATGCGATATGTATCATCTGATTTTTTTACAGGAAACGTAAACGCGTCCATAGTACGCGCAATCTCAGGTGCAAAAAATCGCCATGAAAATTTTATATTACTGCAGTAACTATCTACTCCATTCGCCTGACACCTGATAGCTAAAGATGTCGGATAACCATAACCTGTTATTCGAAGACCAACTTCAAGAATTAAGAATAAGAACGCCGGGATAATTACAATTGCAAGAACCCGAAATAACCAAAGCTTCCATCCGGTGATAGTAATTGCGGGTGTTTCTTTCGGAGCATTTTTTATTACCTTCTCCGTGACCTGTCTATTCGATTGCGATGGATTATTTTTATTTCTGTTTTTGCGTGAGCCCATTTACAAAATCTCTTATTCAAGTTGATTTAATTCAGATTCTTCAAGTAACTTATTTCCTTCGATGTCAATGCTCTGAAATTTCCAACACCAAGACCTCGTGAATCCAGTTTCGCAATATGTGTTCTTTTGAGTGATTTCACTGAAAAACCAACCTTTGCAAACATTCTGCGAATCTGGCGGTTGAGTCCCTGCTTTATGGAAATTTCGATCATGGATTCTTTAAAATTCCGCTTCAATATTTTTATAGACGCTTTACTGGTTTTGCCTTCAGCGAGCCATATTCCCTTTTTCAGCTTTTCAAGCTGAGCGGTCGAAATATCACCTTTAATTTCAGCGACATATTTCTTTGATAATCCATATTTCGGATGAGTCAATTTATTGGAAAGCTCACTATCGTTGGTCAATATAATTATTCCGGTCGTTTCCGCGTCAAGCCTGCCGACACAAAAGATACGTTTATCCGTCGGTACTAAATCTATGGCTTTTCTTCGTCCCTGCGGGTCGCTGTTAGTGCAAATCACTCCTTTGGGCTTGTTGAGGAGATAATACACCTTCTGCTCGAATCGTATCTTTCTGCCGTTGACTTTTATCGTATCTTTATCCGGGTCAGCAAAAGCCGGCAGAGTATCTACTACTTTGCCATTTACTTCTACAGCACCTTCAAGTATTAATTCCTCACATTTTCTTCGAGAGTCAATACCAGCCGCGGCCAGAATTTTATGTAATCTTTGTTCAGACATATAGTTTCCCAATTTATAAGTTTAGCATTATATACCAAAAACACGGTAATGATTATATTCTTAAATATAGATTATAATAATACAGGACAAAATCCAAAGCAAAAATACTATTTGAAGAGATTTATCCTTTTGGATAATTTGTGTGGGGCAGGAATATTTTCCACTTTGTATCAATGCACCGAAACGAAAAACACAGTACAAAACCAGCGGTACAGTATAAACAAGACGGTTTGAACCGAAAAGTTTTATCGTTCTTTCGTCCATAGTATATAGCAGAAAACATGTAACCGCTATGCCGCTTGAGACATTTATCATATGTGATAAAAGTTCCGGTGTATAACCACCAAGCGTTGCCCGGAAAGACTCGCTGTTTTCTTTCAAAAACGCTATTTCACTTCTTCGTTTGCCAAATGCCATAAACAAACATAAAGCGAATGTGCAGACAATCAACCATGGAGAAGCAAAAACATTGATAACCACCGCACCTCCAACCGCTCTGAGACAAAAACCAACCGAAATGACAATACAATCCAGAATCATCATTTTCTTGAAAAACAACGAATAGAAAATCATCAGGCCAACATACGAAATTATAATCATCATAAATTTGTGAGATAAAATAAAACTGCCGAAAACCGCGATAACAACACAAATAATTGATAATATTGCCGCTTTATTCACGGAGACTATCCCTGCGGCTATCGGTCTTTTTGATTTTTCGGAATGCAGTTTATCCGCCTGAATGTCTATTATGTCATTAAAAATATATACAGCCGAAGCCGCAAGCGAGAAGCAGATAAAACCTGCTGCCGCCCTACCTACAGATGCAGGATCAGTTATCTTTCGTCCGAATATCAGGGCGGCGAACAAAAATACATTTTTAATCCAATGTAATGGACGCATTAGAAGAAGATAATTTTTCATCATATCTCCCGCTAAAATCCACCTGTATAATTACTTTTCATTTCAAATGGCCATGTTTCAAAAATCGTAACCATTCACAGAAAATACGACTTTGTCATTCCCGCGCAGGCGGGAATCCATATCCATTTATTTCCTGCCTGCCGGCAAGCAAGTCTGGATTCCGCAACAAGTGCGGAATGACAATAGTGCGTTTTTTAGAAAAACCTACAAATTACTTTTTTTCTGTGAACGCTTACCAAAAATCTATAGA
>CAZMPL010000238.1:0-5836 GCA_964567805.1 uncultured Pirellulales bacterium
AGACTTGGTACTACTTTCTCTATAAAGTCTTTGAAATATTCTTTTTTTCCAATAGTTTTAGGTATAACAATCATGGCAACATCATCTAATTCGAAACAATATTTTTTTATAGAGCGCCATTCTCTTTCACAATAAATGGAACTAAATTCATTTTGATCGAATGTTTTCACAAAAGCTGCAAAATCTTCAAGACTTTGCTTTGCATTAGAAATGCAACTATCGACTATATCTGCTTCACTTTCTATTTCAAAAATCTCATCAGATATGTCGATAGAAATATTATCATTGATGCATTTTACGTCATCAATTTCAACTTCAATTAAATTTGCAGCATTACGTATTGCACCAGTATCAGCAATTTTTAGAGAAGAGAAACCAACGTATATAGATCGAATGATGGGAGTGTTTTGAAGAGTATAAAACACAGGATTAAATTCTGAACGAATAATAGAATTTCGGTGAAATCCTATTGAAAATTTTCCGTATCTATTAGCGTGATAACTGAGATGGGCAATTGGAATATCAGATAGACAACAGATCGAAGAAGATTCAATATCAATCAGAGCGTCCTTCTGAATCTCATATTTCTTTTTGTTAATGTTATATTTTTTATGAGTTGGTAACATTACCTTAACTACTTCTTTGTATGTTCCTAATTGTAATTCTTGAGATTGAAGTATAGATATTAGGTTCTTATAAGCGATGGAGGCTGGTTTCGGAGATTTATTCTGTTGTTTTGTTTTATCGTTCCAAAAAGGTCCACCTGTAAAATGCCAAAGAATCTTTGAAACAGTACCCGGAGATATTTCTTTTGGTCTTGCCATAAAAACACCTTATAAATCAATTAAAAAAACATCGCATCTTCATCAAAGAACATCACATCTCGAAAAGAAAGTATATAAGTAATCTCTATTTTGAGCAAGTCTAAATAAGACAGGATAATAGGATTTACTTGATTATTTTGTGGTCAAAATAAAATTACCGCAAAGGCGAGAAGTCGCCAAGTAATTATAATTTATATCTTTGCGGCTTGGCGCCTTGGCGGGATAAATATTTTAAACAGATTCTTCACTCAGTTCAGAATGACAAAGTCACGACAACGTTAAATCTTGTGATTAAGTTAATATTACATTCTTTTATAGCGCGGGCCGCCGGAGCCTTCTGGGACTGTCCATCTAATGTTGTCGAAGGGACATTTTCTCTGGCATGTTTTGCAATGCAGACAGTTCGATGGATTCGCTGGTTTTACATCATTATGAATCATTTCGTATACGCCTGCAGGACAGAATGTTATACAGGGACTATTGAATACCGGCGTGCATTTTGTTTTGCAAATGTTCTCGTCGAGAATAGTCAAATGCGAAGGTTCTTCTTCGCGGTGAGCGGTCGCCGCCATTGCGGTGAATGTATCTTTATCGAAAGTCTGGTTCGGTTTCAAACGATATTTCGCGATTGTCATTGCCTCGTAATCTTTTTCGACTTTGTATTGTGGCAGCAAGCCGCCAAGTATCGAAAGGGGCATACCCTGTAACGGTCCGAATTTAGCGACTGTTTGTCGGAAGTTTTTGGCTGATTTCATTTCTTTGCCGATATTCGAATTTTCAACCAGCTTTGTATAAGCCGCGGCTGCTGTTTCAGGATTATTTATGCTTTGAATGATAGCGTTAGCCGCCTGGATACCTGAATTGATTGCGTTGTGAAGTCCCTTGATTTTCAGCATGTTCACAAAGCCTGCGCTGTCACCGAGAATCATGACATTTCCTTTGCCGATATTTCCGGTTTTCGGTTCTCGCGGAATCGCGTAATAGCCGCCTTCGGGAATCATTTTAGCTCCGGCTTCGACGACCTTGCCGCCTTCGATGAATTGTTTTACAAAGCTGTGATTTTTGAAATTCGTTAGTGCGTCCTGCGGATTAAAATTACAGTATTTCCAATCCGCGCCGACAATCATACCTGCGGAAAGATGGTCCTGGGCGCCCGCGTAAAGAATACCTCCGCCGAACATGCCTGGTCCGATTACTGGTGTCCAGATAGGATAACCCATAGCGTGAACAACCCGGCCGGAAGTAAATTTATTGTATTGCTCCGGGCTTACTTTTATAAGCTCTTTCACGCCAACGGAAAACAACTGTGGGCTTTGTCTTTGCAGATTTGCTTTGGTGACAAATTTTTCAGTGACAAGGCCGTCACAGCCTTCGGCGAGTATCACAAAATCGGCATAAATAATTTCACCTTCGACAAAGTTTGGTTGTTTATGTCCTTCTTTATTAAGTCCCTGGTCAACAAGTTTTACACCTTTTGCCATGCCGGAAGATTCGTCGAGAATTATGTCGTTAACCGCAAAGCCGGTTAAAACTTCCACGCCGAGTTTTACAGCGATTTGTCCGAGCCATTTCGTGAGCTTGCTTATCGATATGGAATAGTCGCCTTTGTGTATCATTTGGCCGAAGTTTATACCGAATGTTTTGGCGAGTTTTAACGCGAAGAAAATATTGAAGGAAAGATTCCTGCCTAAAAAGAACATTACATCGTCTTTATCGATGACATTGGCAAGTACATCTTTCGCGATATCTGTGTCACGCCATCCCGGCGATGCTTCATCGAGCAGGCTATGGAGCGGCTCATGTTCCAGTACTGCCCCGGAAAGATTGTGATTTCCCAAATCAGCACTTTTTTCCACGACACAAATATCTATATCAGGTTTTTGGACTTTAAGTTTTATCGCTGCGGACAGGCCGGCAGGGCCTGCACCAACAACTAAAACGGATACTTTATTGAAGTCTTTATCTTTAGACACTTTTTATATTCCTTCCAATGCCTGTACTAATTGAGGTATGGTATCTTCTGCGTTTCCGACGATATAATAGTCACACTGTTTGAATATTGGTGCATTCGGATCGCTATTGATTGCGATTATGGTCTCTGTGTTGGCGACACCTATCATGTGCTGGATTGCGCCGGAAATTCCGATAGCAATATACAGTTTCGGACCGACGGAAGTCCCGGTTTGGCCGACCTGGTGGACTCGCTCAATGAATCCCTGTTCTACGGCTGAACGTGATGCGCCTCTTTCAACTTGTGTATCGAGCTTTTTAGCTAAATTGTCACAAAGCATTCCAACAATTTTTTCGTAGTTGTCACGGTTTTGCATTCCTTTGCCGCCGCTGACGATTACCTCTGCTCCGAAATTGACACTTCCTGTACCTAATTCCGTTTTGATAATTTCAAGACTGATATCATTTTTGGAAAGTTCGACTTTGTGTTTGATGACTTTGCCTTTTCTTGACTTGTCCGAAGGTATTCTTTTCATAACTCCCGGTCTTGCGGTTGCCATTTGCGATTTCGAGTTTTTCGTTCTGATAGTCGCCATGACATTTCCGCCGAGAGCAGGGCGGGTTTGAAGCAGTAAACCAATGTCACCTTTTCTCGAACTGTCACGTATGTCCAGTCCTGTGCAGTCCGCGGTTAAGCCGCATTCGACTCGATATGAAATCATCGGAGCAAGCATTCTTCCCTGCGGTGTGGCGGCGAAAAGCACGATTTGCGGCCAATATTTGCTAATCGCGTCCGCAATAACCTTGCGATAAGATATCGGATCAAATTCTTTAAGAAGTTCATCTTCGATTGTATAAATATTATCTGCACCAGCGGCGATAAGCTCTTTGCTCATAGATTCGACTTTATCACCGGCAAGGCAAACGCCGACTTGTGTTTCGAGTGAATCCGCAAGCTCTCTTGCTTTTCCTATCAGCTCGAATGTAGCGGGATGTATTTCTGATTCCGTGTGCTCCGCGACAACCCAGACTTCACCTTCAAATGCTGGTTTTGATAATCGCAAACCGGCTATCATATCCTCAAGAGCTTTTCCATGGAAATGTTCGCCTGCGGCGTCAAGAATAGTCTGCTTGTTTTTTTCATCAATCTGATTTACGTTTGTGATTCCAAGTTCTTTCAGTTTTCGTTCCAGAATTTCGTAATCTTCCTGTTCTTTCTGTGTGCCTTCAAAATTTCTGCTCAGCAGGCTTTTTCGTTTATCCGGTAAAACATAGCGATGATTTTGTGTGTCACCGTCCTGTTTTTTTTTGCTATCAGCCGATGAGCCGCTTTGCATAATTATTTGTGCCAATGATTTCGGGTCGTTAATCCGCTCGCATTTTCTTGTGCTTTTTCCTGGCGGCCAAACACGTATCACTGCCGTTTTTGAACCTTTGGCGCCTATTAAAATTGCCTTTATGTCGTCGCTGCCCCATTTGATGATTTCCATTTTATTTGCCATGCGCGTTCTGGCGAAAGTCGCGTAAAGCGGATATTCATATTTCGCGACAGTGACAACGACCGGGAGTTTTTTAGCGGCTACAACCTGGCTTCCGCCGCTGATAATACGTGTAAATTCAAATCGCTTATTTTTATACTCTGCGCCGGTTGCATAAGCAATGCAGGGCAGATTCAGTTCTTCCGCAATTTGCGGCGGAACCTGGGCTGTATCACCATCTACTGACTGCATGCCGGATATTACAAAATAATCGTTATCGTTTTGAAAAATATCTTTTACGATTTTTTTGATTGCGAAAGCGAGCGGATTCGCGGTTGCGACTGTATCTGCGCCTCCTAAAGCTCTATCTGTAAGAAGAACGACTTTATCTGCGCATCTGCTTAAACTGTATCGCAGAACTTCGTCTGCCATCGGAGGTCCCATAGTAAGAGCTAATATTTGACCTTTGTCATCTGAACTAATCTTCTTCATGTAACTTGCGAAAGCCAGAGCCTGTGCATCCAGTTCGTTTATTACACTCGCGAGTCTCGTTCTGATTAATGTTCCGGTTTCCGGATCGAAGGCATTGTCGGTGATTTGTGATACGTCTGGAACCTGTTTTACCAAAACTATGTAGTTGCTCATGTTTTGCGTCTCTATTTATCTATTCTCAATTAAGTTGTATACGTACTACTAATGAAAATAATATGATGTAAATATTTAATTGTATCTGGATAATAACTAAAAAGTTTAAAGCAATTTCTTAAAATCTGAATCAGATATTTAAAAAGCACCAGATTATAACAGTCATTTAGAATTATTTCAATCACTATAAATTTGATTTTATCCTTGTTAAATCAGTTAAAATACTATTAAATATGCGGTTTACAAGTTAATCTGATATTTGAATTTTAATTTTTAAGGTGATTAAAAATGGCAGATTTGAAAGCATTAGCTGAAGTGATAATAAAAGGCGACCAGGCATCGGCGGTAAATATGACAAAAGCAGCTCTTGCCGAAGGTATGGCTCCGAAGACAATTCTTGACAATGGATTAATTGCCGGTATGGATATTGTAGGTGCCCGTTTTAAGAAAAATGAAGTTTATATTCCGGAAGTACTTATTTCAGCTCGTGCAATGAAAATGGCCATGCAAATTCTTGAGCCTGAGCTTGTAAAAGCAGGAGTCGAGCCCCTTGGAAAATTAGCAATTGGTACAGTACAGGGCGATTTACATGATATCGGTAAAAATCTTGTCGCAATGATGCTCAAAGGCGCGGGTTTCGAAGTCATCGATCTCGGAGTAGATGTCAAGCCGGAGAAGTTTGTCCAAAAGGTAAAAGAAACCGGCGTTCAAGTGGTGGGCATAAGCGCTCTTCTGACTACGACAATGCCTGGTATGGAAAAAACAATAAAAGTTCTCAAAGACGCAGGTCTTTCTGTAAAAGTTATGATAGGCGGAGCTCCTGTTACACAGGAATATGCTGATAAAATCGGAGCCAATGGTTATGCGCCTGACGCGGCTTCGGCGGTCGATGTCGCGAAAAGCCTTGTTGCCTGAAATATTTTATCGAGAATAATCTTC
>CAZMPL010000239.1:0-5833 GCA_964567805.1 uncultured Pirellulales bacterium
TACAGATTCCTCAATCATATTAGCAGTGTTCTTAGCCGCATCAGCTGAACGCATTGCGAGATTTCGTACTTCTTCAGCTACTACAGCGAAACCCTTTCCAGCTTCACCTGCTCGGGCAGCTTCGACGGCAGCATTTAGAGCAAGAAGATTTGTCTGGAATGCTATCTCATCTATAACTTTGATAATCTTAGCGGTTTCATCGGAGCTTTTCTGAATATCCAATATGGCCTTATTCATTCTAATCATGGACTCTGTTCCTGTGCTGGCAGATTTTTTAGCTTCAGCGGCCAGTGTGTTAGCTTGTTGTGCATTATCTGCATTTTGTTTTGTCATTGCAGACATTTCTTCGAGGCTTGAAGAAGTTTCTTCAAGACCTGCAGCCTGCTCCGTAGCACCTTCTGCAAGTGATTGTGAAGCAGATGAAACCTGACTTGAAGCAGCGGCTACCTGCTCAGAACCTTCGGTAAGTCCTGCGATAATACGATTAATCGGTTTAGTAATACTTCTGGTGATAATTATCGCTGCTAATATACCAATTATCATTGCGCTTATACTAATTATATTAATAAGAATATTCGCTAAGGAAATTTGAGCGTTTGCTTCTTTTCTGGCGTCATCAATGAATGTATATACACTATTAAGTACTGATTCTGTATCTGCCATTAGGCTGTCAGCCGCTGGTTTCAACTTGTTCAATTGAATGTTTCGCTGGTCATCATTAATCTGACGGAATCCATCTACTTGATTTAAATATGTATTTAAAGCCTGGAGAGCTGAAGTTGCATTTTGTTTAGATTCGGCATCAGTCATTTTTGATTGACACTTTTCTAATATATTTTTAGTAGCCTCGATTTCAGATATCCATTGTTTAGCGGCGGTTTCCTCCTGTTCAGGTGTAAGTGCCAATTGATAGTTATATGCCCAAATATACACTTGATTGAAAGCATTTCCGGCATCCTGTGCTAATAAAGCTTTTTCTGCTAAATCATAGTCAGTTATCTTGCCTTTATCTGTATCACTGGAACTCTTCTCTAATAATTGTTTCTGTCGAGTGATTACTTCTTTGATTTGATTCAAAGCATTGTTTGCCGCTTCAGCACGAATTGCTCCGATAGCAGCCTTTTTCTTGAAAAGATCAGCATATTCATTGTTGGCGCTAATGTAGCTCCTGGCGCTGTTTATTACCATGTCTGCTTTGTTTTTATTCTCTGCGGATTTCATTAGTTCTTTAGCTTTACTTATTTCATCTATAGTGCCAAGACTCATTTCCTGAGATCCATTAAAATATTTCTCATCTTCGTAGATAATATAACGAAGAGAATTTGCCTGCCCATCCTGGGATAATGATTTTGCTTGGTTAGTATTCTTGACTATCTCTAATTGTTGTGTCATTACATCTATTTGTTTTGTTGTTTTCTTCAGACTCCAAAATCCAGTAATTCCAACAATTATTAGAAATGTGATTACTAATCCAAAACCTGATATAATTTTTGTAGCGAGTTTCATATCTTTAAACATTGTATTTACCTCTTTTTTTTAATTTTAATAGTTAATAAAAATAATTTTCAAATGACATTTATTCGACATTGCCGGTAGAGTAGTCACTATATTCCGTACCGGAAAGCACCTTATCGATATCAAGAAGGATTTTGATTGATTCTCCGATTTTTCCTATGCCTAAAATAAAATCTATTCTTACAGAAGAATCAAATTCCGGTGCTTCTTCAATATTTTCGGCGTCAATATCCAATACTTCCTGTACACGATCAACTATGATTCCTGTACTGCGATTGTGGCCGCATTGAGTTGCTTCGACCACAATGATGCAAGTCTGTTCAGTGATTTCTGCGGTTTCCATGCAAAATTTGGATCGAAGATCGATTACGGGTATGACTTGCCCGCGAAGATTTATTAATCCTTTAACATAGCTTTGAGTTTGAGGAACTGCGGTTATATCCATATAACCAATGATCTCACGGACCTTTAGAATTTCCAATCCATATTCTTCCGAACCAAGGGCAAAAGTGAGATATTTTCCTTCTTTCCGGGAAATGGCATCCTTAATTTCTTCAGATGCAATTGAGGTTTTTGTCATAATATAATCCTTTCATTAAAGTCTGGTAAAATGATGCTCTCTGGAGTATTTGAAAGCTGAATTGAAAAATGTTCATTATATGACTTTATAATTTTTTATTTTAATAATATTAGCTTTTCGGCTTTTTAAGAGGGTGTATTTATGATGTGTTTATGTAATAATAATAAAAAAATATAAGTATGTAGTATTAGTTTGTGCTTTAAAGCTTTTATATGTGGATATACCCCTCGCGAATAGCGTAACGTGTCAAATCGGCTATGTTATGCAATTCAAGCTTATCCATAATATTCTGGCGATGTCGAATTACAGTATTGTTACTGATATGTAAGCTTGAGGAAATTTCTTTGGAGGATTTTCCTTCTGCAATGAGTTGGAGTATCTCCTGTTCCCTGTCACTAAGGATTGAAACTGATGAAGTATTTTCATTGTTCTGATTACTTAAAAAGTGTGTCAGGATTGTCTTGCTAATTATGGGGCTTAAATACATTTGTCCTTTTAAAACCGAATGTATGGCAGTAAGGAGTTCCTCAAAAGCACTTTCTTTTGGAATATAACCAACCGCTCCGGCTTGAAACATACTGGTAACATATTGATTTGCGGTTAACATTGAAAAACCAATTACTTTGCAGGAGGGGATTTTTGTGCAAATTTCCTTGGTTGCAAGTATGCCGTTCTTTTCGGGCAAGTCGATATCCATAATTACAATATCTGGATTCCATTGCTTGCTCATTTCTACAGCTTCTCGGCCATTTTTTGCTATTGCTACTACGTTAAAGTCTGATTCTGACTCAAGAAGTATCTGGAGTCCCTCACACATTACAGTATGATTTTCTGCGATAAGAATATTTATCGTCATGTTCGTCGTCTCTTTCGGTGTTTTCATCTGTTGTTATTGGACATGTCAATGTTATTTTTGTGCCAGATCCTATATTTGATTCAATAAAAAGGTGTCCATTAATATCTAAAAACTGTTGATGGATACTGAATAAGCCAAAGCAATCTATATATTCCTCATTCTTCAATATCAATGAAGCGTTAAATCCTATTCCATCGTCTTCAATGATGACGTTTAACATTTTATGTCTTTTTTCTATTTTAATATATACATTTTGTGCCTTGGCATGTTTATTTATATTTAATAATAATTCACGAATAGCACGAAAAACTATTAATCGCGAATTTTTATTTAGATTGAACGAATGTCCTGAAAATTCATATCTAAAATTAAGAGATGTTTTTTTCTTATATGATTCTATAAGAGATTCTACTGCTGCTTCAAGACCAAATTCATAAAGGACTTTTGGACTTAATTCAGATATCATTTCTCTAATCTCAACTATGGAAGTATCTATACAATCAATGACTTTATCGAAAAGATATGTGTTTTCCTTAACTGATTTTGTTTTATGAGTATGTAACATTATCTTTGCGGCAGAAAGTTGTGGGCCAACAGAATCATGTAAATCTGTCGCAATTTGCATTTTATGTATTTCTTCAGATTTTAAAAGGCGATATGTCAGATAACATAATTTTTTTCTTTCTCTTGCCATTGATTTTTCTGCCATAACAAGTTGTTCGCGTAATATAACTGTGATAATCCCTACTGTTAAAAACATTATCACTCGTAAATATTCTGGGGAAGGTGAACTATCATGAACAAATAAATGGTGACTGGCAAGTAGAAAAAATCCGAGAAATAAAGGGATGAATAAACCTTTTCGTTTCCACCAGATTGCACTTATAACTATAGGTATATAGAACAAATGAGTCGCGACGGTACAGCTTTTCATTACAAAGTGATAGTGTAAGCTGAACCAGAAGCATATTATTAGAAAGATTATTGATAAGAACTTATATTTCTGACTGACCTTAAGGTTTTGTAAAAAATGTTCCCATTTATTTTCTATTTTTAATAAAATCATACTTCTTAATAAATGTTTTATGAGGATTATATTCTGGCGGAATAGTAAATGCCTCGGGTAATTAATTTATATATTCTTCAATTCAAATTTAGATTGTGCAAAAGGTATGCCTACATACATAGAAATCGAAAATATGGCTTTTTTCATTAAATAATTAGATAAGAATCGTAACAATAAAAAAAAATGTCAAGAAAATTTACATATCAATGTACGATGTTACCAAAAGTTATAATGTTTAGCTTCTGATTCTGTTTTATGAAGTTGAACGGAGCAGGAGGGATTCGAACCCCCGCTACCCGTAAAGGTAGAACGGTTTTCAAAACCGTCGCGATCAGCCGCTCTGCCACTGCTCCGGGTCTTAATCTTTCGGAGTAATTTACACGAAACATTATTATTTTGCAATAGTAGTTTTATAAAACTGCATTATTTTATGAAAAATCAGCATTTTTAATAATTTTTTATTTATTTTTATTATATACTTGACATTGCATAGTATGTAAAGCAAAATATGTAAAGCATAACAACATAAGATAAATTCATATTTCAGGAGTACTTTTATGAAATTCGAAAGTCAATTATTAAAAGGGATCGCGCCGGTTGTTGTTTTGGAAATTCTTTCACGCGGCCCGATGTACGGCTATGAATTGAGTCAGGCTCTCGAGCAGCGCAGCGGCAAAATTCTAACGCTTGGCAAAGGAACGCTTTATCCATTGCTATACAATCTTGAAGCAAAAAAATTAATCGCCGGAAAGTGGGAAGATAAAGAAGCTGCGAGAAAAAGAAGGTATTATTCCATAACCGATTCAGGTATGAGTGAACTGGCAAAACAAAAAGAACAATTGAAAGAACTTTCAACCGGATTGAACCTGATTTTTGGCGGAGCATTTTCGCCAGCTTAATTATATTTACGAGGAAATTATGGCTAAGGAAGATATAAACGCAAAACAACTCCCTGATATTGCGAAACAATTTATTGAACATGTTATCAAAAAAGTGCGCTATAGCAGAAAGGTCAGAGCAGATGTGCAGGCTGAATTGTTCGCTCATTTCGAAGATGAGTTGCAGGAGTGCAAAACAGATCATGAACGTCAGGAAAAAGCGAAAACATTAATTAAAGGATTCGGCGACATTAAACTTTTAGCGACTCTGATACGCCGTGCGAAAAAGCGTTGTCGGCCGCTCTGGCAGAAAATATTGATAAGAACTGCGCAGGCCTTTGGAATTATTATTCTATATATAGTTATCTGTGCCATTCCTCTTTTGATTGGCAGGCCGACAATAAAAATTGATTATGTACAATGGCTCAACGACAAACAAAAAGCCGGCAGAGATGAATCCGAGAACGCGGGAGTTTATTATGACAAAGCAGCCAGTTTAGCCGAGAGTAAGCCTGAATGGATGATTAATAAAGCGGCTCAATGGCCTTCCGATTATAATGATATCGAGTTGAAAAAATTGGCTGACTGGCTTGAAAAGAATAAAGAAGTTGTGGAAATTCTCAGGGAGTCTGTGAAGCGACCTGATTATTGGAGAGATTATCAAAAAAATCCGGGCGAAGTTGTGGATTTAACAGCGTCACTCATGCCTGATATTATGGAGCCTCTGGCAGGTTACAGGAAAGCGGCGTTTGTATTGCAGGAAAATATTCAGTATAAGGCTTTCAAAGGAAATGTCAATCAAGCGATAGATGACTGTATTGTGATTATGAAAATGGGTATTAATATTGAGGGTAATGGTTTTTTGGTTGAGCAGTTGGTTGGTATTGCTTTGGAAGCTCTTGCTGTAAACCAAAGTTTGGAGATTTTAGATAGAGTTG
>CAZMPL010000240.1:0-5833 GCA_964567805.1 uncultured Pirellulales bacterium
GAAATACGGCAAGATAAAAAAATAACCAATTTTCAATATTTTTATTAAAAAACATTCATAAAACATGGGTTCTGTAACTTCTTGAATAGCAAAGAGATATAGAACCTATTATTAGTTTTGGTCACAAAAAGAGGAGAGGTATTTAATAATTTCTAAATATTTTTGTTGAACAATAACGATATAGAACGTATAGTGTATTACGTGAGTAATACGCTAATATAATAATACTGAAAGAAGGTAGTTTATGTTACTTGAAATTGATCATCACAGCGGCCAACCGATTTATCGACAGGTGATTGACCAGATACGTCAGCAGATAATGGCAGGGCAGATGCGGGAGGGCGAGCAGTTGGTAACCGTTCGCGATTTAGCCGCTCAGCTTCGTGTGAATCCGATGACAATCAGCAAGGCTTACGCTCTTCTTGAAGTGGAAGGTTTGCTGGAAAGACGGCGTGGGATAGGACTTTTTGTAGCTCAGATACGTGGAGGTAAAAAGGAAATGGCAAAAGAAAAAATTCTCGAAGAAGCATTGCGTCAGGCGGCGGTATTGGCAGTTCAGTTTGAAATACCGCAGTCAAAAGCCGCAGATATGTTGGCTGAATTATATGAACAATATAACTCTAAATCGAGGGACAGCAAAAATGGATAATACAGAGACAATTATAAAGATTGATAAGTTAAGTAAAAGGTTTGGGAAAAAGGCTGCTCTCGATAGAGTGAGTCTCGAAATATGTCGTGGAAGAATTGTCGGATTATTAGGTTCCAATGGGGCGGGTAAAAGCACATTGCTTCGCCATATCATTGGATTATACTTACCGGATATCGGGCAATGTACTACATTCGGTTGTATCGCGGGTGAGCTTAGTCCCAAAGAGCTTGGTCGAATCGGGTATGTGCACCAGGAAGGGGAGCTTATACCATGGATGAGAGTTGACCAGTTGATACGTTATGTAAGTACATATTATCCAAACTGGAATCACGAACTCGAGGAGCGTTACATTAAGAATTTTAAGGTGCCTGTTTCTTCACGCGTTATTACTCTTTCGCCCGGCGAGAGACAGAAGTTAGCGATATTACTCGCGATTGGTTTCGAGCCGGAGTTATTGATTCTTGATGAACCTGCTTCGGCATTGGATCCGATTGCAAGAGCGAATTTTCTTGATTTACTGCTTGAGTTGATTCAGGATGAAAATCGAACGATTGTTATATCTTCACATATACTAAGTGACGTCGAGAAAGTTATTGACCATGTCGTGATTATGGAAGAAGGTGGGATTTTATTGGATTGCGGCTTCGACGATTTGCGAGAGAAATACAGCAAGGTGAAGCTCAATGCTATGAGTGACAAACTTCCTTCTGAATTACCTTTCGAGAATATTATCGAATGTCACAGAACCGACGGGCAGGCGATTTTAATCGTAAGCGATTGTTCGCATGAGCAATTAAAGGAAAAAGCACAACAGCTTGACTGCTGGATTGAAATTGAGACTTTGCCTTTAGAAGAGTTGTATAAGATTGTTGTTAATCAGCATGAATGTGCCATAGGAGCATAAAAATGAAAACCGTAATAGCAAACTTAAAACTATATCTTCCGAATCGTTACTTCTGGCCGACATATTTTGGGGGAACTGTTTTACTCTACTTTATTATTGTGTTTACAAAATATCAAATACAGAACCAAAATGTAATTATTGGTTCTTATGTTGTTCTTCCGTTTTTTGTTGGTTTTGCCGCTGCGCTTATGCAAATAGATATTCTTACTAAACCGTTTTCATTTTGCCTGCCTAAACACAAGCAAAAAATAAAAAAAGTATTATTAATACTTGGTATATTATCATGTCTTGTAGTGGCTATTATTGTGGTCTTTTTTATTTTAAGCCTTCAATGGAATAAGTTGATTATCCCGGTTATATTTTTCGCAAGTATGTTTTTTTACTGGCTTGGCGTGGAGGCTTGTTTTTTTATCAGATGGATATCTGCATTAATTTTTCCATTGATTTTTGTTTTATTTTCTTATCGCTATCCATATGAACTTTTAGGTGAATTTATTGTTGATCATCCTGTTTTAGTAATTGGTATTGGTTTGTTAAGTTCAGTTTTTGCGTGGTGGCTGCTTCATTCTTTCAATCTTGCAAGACGATTTTGCGCAATTCCACTTTTGATGGGAATACTTGATTTTTACAATAAAGAAAAGATTGAGAAGTATGCTAAATATAAACAAACTAATAAAAAAGAAAAATTATCTATGCCTATAAAGCCTTCTGTAGAACGCTTCTTTCTAAATGGAATGAAGAAACATGATTTCTACAGCGTAGGACGATATATATGGGGTAATTTATATGTTTATACTTTTCCGATTACAAATTATAAACCTGCTTTCTTCTTTTTTTTCCCTTTTCTTATTTGCTTTTATTCTTACTTTAGAAGTTTTTCTGTAATATTTATTTTAATGTTGATTATATTTATCACGGCAATCTGGCCTATTTCTCTCTATTCTAGTATGTTGCTTGCGAACGGGCGAAAAGAACGTTTTAATAGCACTCTTGTTATAAGTATTGCTGCTTCTGTTTTGTTAATTATTATGTTAATTATTTCGTATTTAATTTCCTGGTTTGTTGAACCTTATATGCCCACTTTTACTTTATCACAATTTACATTAGTTTTTAGTTCAATAAGTTTTAAGTTCTGCTTTATACCATTATTTATTGTGCCCTTTGTTTTTACTTTTAAGGTAGTGTTCCATAAAAGACATTCTTTAATGATGTTCTCAATATTTATTCTATATATGTTATTTGTGACAGGTACAGCCATTATCGGTTCTTATTTGAAGTTAGGTGTTGAGAAAGCTCCTGATATATTTCTGAATCCGGTTTCAATATTAGTATACATTTTTGCCGGGTGGATTATCTATATAGCGGCTTTGCGTTATATATGTTTCAGTAAGTCCCTGGTTTAGAAGAAAAGTACCGAGTTTATTTGTTTGAGTATTGACTCAAATCGGTACAAATTATACAATAGAAGCGTTGAGTTGAACTTTTTATCCAAAATGGAGACTGGGTAAGTAAATGAAAAAAAATCTCGAACAAATTGCCCTTGAAGATGGCCGCTATAGCGCAAAAGCGATTGGTTTTGTTTATGAAGGGCTTGGTTATACCGCAAAAAAAATGGTCGATAAAGCAAATCACGTAAGCGGCCAGACTCTTTGTGAAGGACTCAGGAAATATGCTATCGAAAGGTGGGGCAGACTCGCTAAACCTGTACTGAATGACTGGGATATAAAAACAACTCGTGACTTCGGCGAAATCGTCTGGTTAATGATTAAAAACGAATGGATGAGCGCTCAGCCGACCGATTCGATAGAAGATTTTAACAATGTATATGATTTTCAAACTGCTTTCAAGGACCAGTTTCAGTTCTAAACGCGGCTTTTGAAAAAGGTTGAGTTAAAGCATCCTTCGAAAACTATTTCAACCGGTCCAGTTAAAAAAACTTCCTGAGTTTTACTGATTTCCACAAGCAATTTTCCTCCAGGCATTTTTACTTTTATTTTATTTCCGACAAGACCGAGTTTGTGAGCCGCTGAAACTGCCGCACATGAACTGCTCCCGGAGGCCAGTGTATATCCGGCTCCTCTTTCCCAGATTTGTATCTCGATATTTTCCCTATCGATAGCCTTTAATAGCTGCATATTGATTCGGTTTGGAAACATATCATGATTTTCTATCGAAGGTCCTAATTCTCTTGCCTTTTCTTCGCTTATTTCATTCATCGGAATTACACAGTGAGGATTACCGATTGATAAGCATGTCACCTTGTATATCGAACCATTTATTTCCAAATCTTCGTTGATGAATTCTCTTTGTTGGCCGTTCATCGGAATTTCAGTACTATTGAAAGTGATTTTTCCCATGTTTATTTTTATTAAGTTTGCAGCTTCGTCTTTAACGTGAGCCTGTACAATTCCACCCAAAGTTTGAATATAGAAATCTTTTTGTTTAACGTAATTATGTTCATATAAATATTTTGCGAAAATTCTCAAGCCGTTACCACTTTTTTCAGCCTCACTTCCGTCCGGATTGAAGATTTTTACTCTTAAATTTTCTCCATCTTTGACTGGGCCATACAAGATACCATCTGATCCAATACCAAAGTGTCTGTCGCAAATCAGTCGAATCGTTTCCGGTTTCAAATCAATATCGAAAACATTGGGATCAATAACGAGATAATCGTTTCCGAGGCCGTGATATTTCGTAAAATGTATTTGCATATTTAATCCAATCTATTAAGAATTTGTTGTATTTCATTGATAGTATTTATTTCGTAATCAGGTTTTATATTGCTTTGATTCTTTTCTTTATTGCGATTTAACCAGACAGATTTAATTCCAATTTTCTGAGCACCTTCTATATCTGATTCAAGATCATTGCCTACCATAATTGCTTCGTTCGGTTTTGTACCGATTCTGTTTAAAACGATATTGAAAATTTCCGGCTCAGGTTTGCGGATTCCGACTTCTCCGGCTATGACAATTTCATCAAAATATTTTTCAAGTTTCGAGCCTTTGATTTTTTCTCGCTGCAAATCTGATGCACCGTTGGTTATAAGTGCAAGTTTATATTTCTTTTTCAACTCGATTAAAGTTGTTTCCGTGTCATCAAAAACTTTATGAAATTTTCGTCTTTGTTTTTGAAATTCCTTTGATAAGTATTCCGCGAAGTCAGGATCATCTATTCCTGATTCGAGCAGGGTGTTATGCCATGCCTGCTTGCGATAAGCTGGTACCCATGAACGAAGTATCTTTAGATTTTCATCGTCACCTTCGAAATGTCCCCAGAGACCTTCCCATGAACTTATCGCGACATCTACACAATATTTCCGAGCGGGCGAGTTGTTGTGCCATAGCTCTCTTGCCTTTTCCCAGATATTGTCATACAACTCCTGCGGCGTAACATCATACTTTTTGCGAACCTTCTTACAGGTTATCATCATAGCTTCTTCAGCGGAGGCTCTTTCGATTGCAAGTGTGTCATCAAAATCAAATATGATTGCTTTTATTGTCATTTTTTGGTGTAGTTTATATTAATTTCAATTCCATGAAAACCGCACTTTTAAGTGGTAATTGATTATAAGGACATATTTCCCTGAATCCTAATGCTCTGTATAAATGTTTAGGATTTTCAAGAGCCGTACTTAATCGCATGTGTGTATATTGCAATGTGATTGCTTTATCCATAAGTGCTTTGCAAAGGACTGTCCCGATACCTCTTCGATGAAATTCTGGTTTTATATAAAATCTTTTCATCTCACATATGCCATGACTCTGTTTGTCAAGTCCAACGCAACCTATCGGTTGTGAGTTATATTCGACCAGAAGGATACATCCGGAAGGAGGTGAATAAATGCCCGGCAGGCTTTCTATTTCATTTTCAAAGTCACGGTAATGATCTATGAACCATGGCAAGTCTTTTTGTGCCTGAAACTCTTTCCTCAGATATTCGAAATATTCATAAAACAGTATTTTTGTATTATTAATATCTATAGCGGTTTCAACTGGATATATTTTCAACATAAATTTAATCCTTCTGTTCTAACATTTCCTCAAGAATTTCCGCTGCGTTCTGTACCAGCTTCGGGCATATTACAGAAAAAACGCCTTTTTGTCGAGCAACTTCCAGGCCTTCTCTTGTTGTTATGTCACAGCCAATTAGTTCGTGACATTGAGTCGAACCATGTTCATCACTGAATTTCTTTGAATATTGTACAACTTTCCTGTATATTTTTTCCTTTGCATCTTTGTTTTGCTCAGTGTTTCCATATTTTAGACCAAGTACCA
>CAZMPL010000241.1:0-5827 GCA_964567805.1 uncultured Pirellulales bacterium
TACAACTCTCCTTCCTTCAAGATTAAGAAATATCGGATATTTTGCCATAGAGTTAATTATACCAATTTTCTTCTGATAATAGCAATAATTACTTTATTTTGTCGCAAGAGTTAGTTCTGAGGTAAAATAGAAGCTATTTTTAGGCTTTTCAAGTAGCCAAATCGACGGTATAGTATTTGTTGAATATAGAAGATAAGATACCGAAACAAGAAAATTTAGGAGTAAAATGAAAGCAGCACTTGTAGGTTTGATGCAGTCGGGTAAAAGCACGATTCTTGCCAGTATAAGCGGCAAGCAGGCGGCTATGATAGGTTCGACCGCGATAGAAGAGGCAGTAGTTCCCGTACCTGACGAAAGGTTCGATTTTCTTATAAAAAGCTATAGCCCTAAAAAGGTTGTTCATGCGACCATAGATTGTCTCGATACACCCGGATTCAATTTCTCCGATGAGCATGGTCGAGCGGCAGCAAGAAGATTGATTAATAAAATCAGGACGATTGACTTGCTTGTATTAGTAGTTCGCTCATTTAAGGAACCAAGTGTGCCCGCTTACAGGAACAGGGTAAATCCCCTGGCGGATCTGGCTGAACTGCAAACTGAACTTTTGCTTGCTGATTTGGAGCTTGTTATAACTCGAATTGAAAATCTCGAAAAACAGGCCAACAAACCTTCGAAAACACAGGCTCGCGATAAAGCCGAACTCGAATTGCAGAAGAAATTGCAGGAAGCGATAGAATCAGAAAAACCAATCAGTTCTGTAATTGAAACTGACGCGGAACGTGAAATTATCAAGCCGCTCGGATTTTTAACTTTGAAACCTATGATAGTCGTTGTCAATGTCGGCGAAGACCAGCTCGAAGAAACTTTCGATTTCACAGAACGCATTGGAAGCTCTGTGCCGGTGACATCCTTCTGTGCGAAACTCGAACAGGAACTTTCGCAGTTGGATGCGGAAAGCCGCGAGGAGTTTAAAAAGGATTTGGGAATAAAGGAATCAGCGGCCAGCAAATTTGTAAACAGCTGTTATTCAGCGCTTGGTTATATAAGTTTTCTTACGGTCGGTCCGGACGAAGTTCGCGCCTGGCCAATCAGAAATGGAACAGTCGCGGTCGAAGCCGCCGGCAAAATTCATAGCGATATTCAAAGAGGCTTCATTCGCGCGGAAACTTTTGCATATAAAGACCTTATCGAACATGGTGACGAAAAAGCCCTCAAAGCCGCTGGTAAAATTCGGCTCGAAGGCAAGGAATATGTTGTTAAGGACGGCGATATTATCAATTTCAGGTTTAATGTGTAAGTATATAATACGTGGAAGTGACATCAGTGAAAAAAAGAGAATATATTACAATTCTGTTATTGTTGATAATTCTTACTGTTGTTATTATTACTTATATGATTAATAGAGAACCTTCTGTTTCGCAGCGTTATGGTTACGAGATTGTAAATACTTTCCCGCATGATGCGAATGCCTTCACGCAGGGAATTATTTACGATGATGGCGTATTGTACGAGGGGACGGGACAATACGGATATTCTTCGATACGGAAAGTCGAACTTAAGACGGGAAAAGTCTTACAGAAATATGAAATGCCGGACGAGTATTTCGGTGAAGGTATAACGATTTGGAAAGATAAAATTGTCCAGTTGACATGGCAATCCAAAACCGGTTTTGTATATGATAAAGCAACGTTCAAGCCTCAGGGGGAATTCAGTTATAAAACCGAAGGCTGGGGTATTACACATGATGGTGAACATCTTATTATGAGTGACGGCTCACCAACTTTGTATTTCCTCGATCCGGAAACTTACGAAGTCGTATCGAAAATTGCTGCAAATTACGGAACGCAATTATTAAAAAATCTGAACGAACTGGAATATATAAACGGTAAGATATATGCAAATATCTGGAAGACAGAAGATATTGCGATAATCAATCCGAACACCGGAATAGTAGAGAGTTTGATAGAACTGGATGGATTAATGGATAGCCTGGTTACTCATCATCAGATTGATGTTCTTAACGGCATAGCATATGACGCGAAAAATAAACGTTTGTTTGTAACAGGAAAATGGTGGCCGAAGCTTTTTGAAATTAAGCTGATTCCAAAGAAAAATAATTAACGAGATATTATTATGAAAGCGATGTTTTTGACTGCATTAAGGCAAATGGAATTGAGAGATATTCCAGAGCCAGTTATTAAAAAAAATACAGATGTGTTATTGAAAATAGAATCCGTTGGTGTATGCGGCTCAGATGTGCATTATTTTGAGACAGGCAGAATCGGCTCGCAGGTAGTTGAGTTTCCGTTTGTTGTCGGACACGAATGTTCTGCGAGCGTTGTAAAAATCGGAAGTGACGTAACGCGTGTGAAAGTCGGTGAACAGGTTGTAGTCGAGCCATCGTTCGCATGTCACAAATGTGACCAGTGTAAAGCCGGAAGGGAACATACATGCAGAAATGTTCTTTTCCTTGGTACACCGAAACAAATGAGAGGCTGCCTGTGCGAATACATTGTAGTCCCGCAGGAGAATTGTTTTCCGACGAATGGAGAAATTACTCTTGAGCAGGGTGCTTTATGCGAACCTTTATCGATTGGTATATACACCGTGAAGCAGGCGGGTTATGCAAAAGGCTCGAATATTGCGATTCTCGGCTGCGGCCCGATAGGTATGTGTGTGTTAGCTGCTTCGAAGGGCATTGCAGAATCGCATGGGCTGGAAGCCCATGCCACTTATATTACCGACAAAATTGATTCTCGTTTATCATCAGCTCAGAAGCTCGGAGTTGACTATATTGGAAATCCTGATAAGGTTGATATCGTCGGCGATATTAAAAAAGCGGAACCTCTCGGTATTGATTGTGTTTTCGAATGCTGCGGCCAGCAGGAAGCTCTTGACCAGGCGATGGATATCCTCAAGCCGGGCGGGCAGCTTGTTATTGTCGGGATTCCGAGAACCGATTTCATTTCGTTCAGTGCGGATAAGTTTCGCAGGAAAGAAGTGACAATCAAATATATCCGCAGGCAAAATCATTGTGTTCAGAAAGCAATCGACTTTGTAAAGTCCGGCAAAATCAGTATCGATTTTCTGATTACTCACAGGTTCGAACTCGAACAGACTCAAAATGCTTTCGAACTGCTTACTGAATATGGCGATGGCGTAATTAAAGCTATGGTGAATTTTTAAATAAATCGGCCATGTCTGACTTGTCAGACTCGTCTGATGTAGATTAAATAAAGATTAGAATTAATAAAAAGGAGATTGAAAAATGGCGGGAAAATCGGTCATAATTATTGGATCTGGTTTAGGCGGGCTTGTTGCGGGGAATCTTTTAGCGAAAAAAGGACATGATGTCACTATATTCGAGTCGCATTCGTCCCCGGGAGGTTATGTAGCGGGATTCAGAAGGAAGGGATTCTATTTCGAGAGCGGCACGCTTAGTTTCGAGGCTTCCGCGTCGATATTCAAAGCTATGAGGGATATAGGCGTATTTGATAAAATCACTTTCGAACGACAAAGAATACGCTGGTTATCCAAAAAATTCGATATGATTCCGGAGAAATACGAAGATTTCAAAAAAGGACTTTATGACTCGTTTCCATCGGAGAAAGACAGGCTTGATAAATACTTCCAGGAAGTCGATTCCATGTACGAAGCTTCCGCTGTTACTGGAAAAAAAGTAATACCATTCCTTTATAGCGGCTTCGAAATGTTCAAAGCGATGGTTTCTTATATATTCAGTGCGCAAAAATCCATGAAAATAATCAAACGTCTCGGAGATATGACCATTGGGGAATTTAACGAGCAGTTTTTCGGGAAGGATTCTCAGGTTTGCAGGTTCCTTAACGGCCTGATGTATCCTGATATGGCCGCGTTTGTAGTCGGTTCGGTGATGGGAATGTACGACGATTACTGGACCGTTTCGAAGGGTATGCAGTCATGGGCGGATGTTCTTGCCGATAAGTTCAGGGAACTTGGGGGAACGCTTAAACTTAATTCTTATGTTGATAAGATAATTACTGAAAACGGTACTGCAATCGGAGTGTCATGTAAAGATGTCACTTATAAAGCCGATTATGTTATTTCCGCTTCTGATTACAAAAGTACTTTTTTGAAATTACTTGATAACAAGGCTCTCGTACCCGCCGAAATGACGACAAAAATTGCTAACGCATCGGTTTCGCAGTCTGTTTTCATGGTCTATCTTGGTTTGAATATGTCGAATCAGGAGATCAAAAAGCACATGAAAATAAGTCATGTTACTTATACTGATCTTGAATTTAAAGGAGATGTTCATAATCCTGATGATGCGGACTATTTCGCAAAATGTTCATTAGCATTATATTCACCTTCTATGATGAATTCTTCTCTTTCTCCGGAGGACAAGTCATCGCTTATGCTGATGGCATCGTCACCGGAAAATTGGATGAATAACTGGGGCGGCGGTAATAAGGAACAATATAAACAACTGAAAGAAAAAGCAATGAACGCTTTGATTAAGAAAGCAGAAGAAGTTATACCCGGCTTGAGCAGGTATATAGAATTTAAAGACGCCGCGACTCCTCTGACTTACGAGCGTTTTACACATAATTCAGGCGGTGCAACTTCGGCATGGAGCTGGAATCCGAAGAAAAAATTCTACCCGAAATTTATGAGTCTTAATATCGATACACCCATCAAAAATCTCTATATTGGTTCATGCTGGGCAAATCAGATGGGCGGCGTGCCGGGTGCGATTATGGCCGCGTATATGTGTGAGAAGAAAATCAAATGAAAGGATAATTATGAGGGAGAAATTTCAGTTAGCATGCAATATTGTCGGTTTAGTGTTTTGGGGATTAAGTATAGTTAAATAATATTTATAAAGTTCTTGCCTGATTCTTTTAAGCAAGATACAATTCCGCGATTATGAAACAGGCAAGTATAGTAACGATAGGTAATGAACTTTTATCCGGATTGACGGTTGATACAAATGCCGCATTCCTTGCTATTGAACTGCAAAACATTGGCATTCCTGTAGTAAGTTCATTCACAGTCGCCGATGAGATAGACGATATAGTTCAGAAACTCAAACTGGCAAGTTCTGATGCGGATATAATTGTCGTAACAGGCGGGCTCGGACCTACTGACGATGACTTAACAAGGCAGGCATTCGCGAAGTATCTTGGAGTTGAACTTGAATTCAGAGAAGAGCTTCTCGAAAAGATTCGGGCGATTTTTAATGCCAGAACAATCCCTATGCCGGAAAGAAACCTCATTCAGGCTTATATCCCATCCGGTGCAGAATACATTCCCAATGTTGGAACTGCTCCGGGAATTCTTGCTCGTCATAATGGAAAGATTCTTATCGCTATGCCGGGCGTACCGTGGGAAGCGGATAAAATGTTCAAATCTGTAATCCCGCAATTAAAGGATTTCGCGGGTACGCAATCTATCGAGGTTTGCAGGTTAAAATGTTTCGGCGCGGGTGAGTCCGCGATTGCTGAAATGATTGGCGATAAGATGCTTCGAGGCAGGAATCCGCTTGTAAACTGCACGGTTCACGAGGGAATCATTACTTTGCACATAGTATCCTCTGCCGCAAATCAAGAAAAAGCTCAGTTAATGTGCAAGGAAGAAGAACGGCAACTTCGTGAGATTCTTGGTGATTTGGTTTATGGTACAGATGACGAAACTCTCGCAAAAGTTGTTTCGGAAAAACTGATATCGCAGGGTAAAACTATTGCTACCGCGGAATCCTGCACGGGCGGACTTTTATCGAAAATGCTTACGGATATTCCCGGCTCGAGTAATTATTTTACTTACGGCTGGATAACTTATAGTAATC
>CAZMPL010000242.1:0-5812 GCA_964567805.1 uncultured Pirellulales bacterium
AGCGTAGGTTTTTTGCTTATGAATCTCGCGGCGGTTCAACAAAGAGGCCGTGAACAAGCCAAAATGATAGTATGCCAGGCAAATCTGAAAATGATTGGGCAGGCACAATTTCAATATCTGGATGATAACGAAAATCGTTTTCCAATAGCATGGGAAAGTTTGGTAGAATCTGAATATACTGTATCAGGATACGAACGTTACTGTAGATGGCACGACTCAAGATTTCCTCCGGATGGGCCTCTATTTATACCTTATATTGAAAATAAGAAAGTCCTGCTATGCCCCACTTTCAATACAATCTCTAAACAATTTGGGCAGTATCATCCTGCTCACGACTCTTCTATACCCATCATCCCACAATATAGTTACAGCATGAATGGCTTACTTGGTTACGGGCCAAGTTCTCCAAATAGATCAGGTGGTGGTGCTATTACAAGAAGTGAAGTTACAAGAAATCCTGCAGAGGTATTCTTTTTTGCTGAAGAGAATATATGGGGAAGAGCAGGCTACTCCTATGCCCTTAATGATAATGCTTTATGTGGATTCGGTTATGACTGGTTCGGTACTTTTCATAATACTAACGCGGATAATTTAAATGCAGGTACAATCAACACCGTGTTTGTGGATGGACACGTTCAACAAGTGACTTCTGCCCTTAAAGATGATTATAAGGATACTTCGGAAATGGAGTTCGGTCGATTCGAGAAATATTGCTGGCCGCATCAGGATAAAGTACCTACATCAAACTAATAACAAAAATTAATATTACAAATATTTTTGTTTTAGCTCGATGACGTATTGATACCATTGTTTTTCAATGTCTTCGACTTTGCCGATGTTTTTCTCGAAAGAACTTAACGTTCCATGTTCGGAAACCACCCTGCTCAACCCATCACGATATTGGCCGTTATTATAGTTCATCAGGAAATGAACTAAAGTCCACCAATGCAGATAGTACATGTTAAATTCTTTATTAATATTCGGGCCATCTTTTCCGGATATTATTGCTCGGAGAGGAATCACCGTACAATTCTTTTTATCAGATTCGATATCACCTAACCTTGCGAGATTTGCAAGCCACCATGCGGGATAAGTATTCATATCAATATCGCCCAAATATAGTGACTTATCATCAATTGTGCTCGTTGAAATATATTCCGCCATCCCTTCATTGAGCCATTGTGATAGTTTAAAATGAGCCGCTTCTCTATTAAGCTGATGAGTCGCTTCATGAGTCGCCCAGTGATACGGATTAATTTCTTCAGCATCATAATACTGGCAGCAATAAGGATAGCGATAGAAAGCTTCGGCCCAGCCAATCCCCCTGTTACATCGGCGGAATTCTTCGCGGTCCTTATATAATTTCATTTTCAACTTCGGATGAGGCTGTATCGACTTTCCAAGCTGTGATAAAAAATTCTGATACCCAAGATATACAATTTCTATGACTGAAGCAATTTCATCTGTCTGCTCTTGTGTCGCCGAAGAATAAATGATGTAATGTTCAGTATCTTTAGTAATGGAATATGACCAGTGACGATAAATTTTGTCACCGGCAAGAAATGCAATCAATAACCCTAAATAAATTAAGAGCCGTACTTCTCTTTTTTGCAATTTTCTCATTTGGTTTCTGCTCATTTTTCTTGTGACAAATGTAGAATTTATTTAGTAACTCTTCTTCGGCAAGTAATAATTTAAATCTGTGATAAATATTAAACAACAAAAAATTATTCCTCTGCTCCGACTTCTTCAAGAAGTTTTACGATTTCTGAATAACCTTTCTGTCTTGCAATATATAAAGCGGTTTGTTTATTGCCTGACTTTGCATTTACATCAGCACCATTTTTTATTAGAAGCTCAACAATATCAGCATAACCTTTCTGTGATGCAATTATAAGGGGTGAATATCCATAAATTCCACCTTTAATATTAATTTTTGCCCCTTTATCAATAAGAAGTTTAACAACATCAGTTTTACCATATTCTGACGCTAAATATAATGCAGTTATTCCCTGGTACAATATTTCACCTTCCTGATTGATATCCGCTCCATGTTCTAAAAGCAGTTTAACTGTTTCGATATTCCCCTTAGCTGATGCAATCATAAGAGCAGTTGAATTCATACCTGCGTTATTTTTAAAAATTGTATCGACTTTAGCGTCTTTCTCCAATAGCATTTTTACAATATCAGTTTTACCGGATTGCGTAGCCGCCATTAGAGCAGTAAAATTGTCACTCCTTCTCTTAGTATTAACATCAGAACCATTTTCCACAAGTAATCCTGCGACTTCTATGAAGCTAAAATAAGCAGCATGCCATAAGGGAATAATGCCGTCTGATTTTCTTTTCATATTTACATCTGCACCATGTTCTATGAGTATTTTAACAATATCAGGCGAATTTGTCATAGTAGCAACCCATAGAGCAGTTAATCCATCACTATTACCCTTATAATTTACATCTGCACCATTATCTAAAAGAATTTTAACTACCTCTGGATGATTATAAATCGATGCAATATATAGAGCAGTTTCTTCTTCTTTAAGATTTTTAGTATTAACATCGGCACCATGTTCTACAAGCAGTTTAACAACATCGGCATGACCTTTCTCCGACGCATACCATAGAGCTGAAATTCCATAATTTGGATCACTGTAATTAGGATCGACTCCCTTTTCAATAAGGAATTTTACGACTTCTAAATGACCGACTTCTGATGCAGTCATCAATGGGCTAAAACCAGAATGCGTGTTTGGATCTGCACCTTTTTCAATAAGAAGTTTAACAATGTCTATATACCCCATCTCTGATGCTCTCAACAATGCAGATGCACCATCTTCTGTTATAGTATTGATATCTGCCCCCTTTTCAAGAAGCAACTTTACCAAATCGACATTCCTACTATCTGCCGCTCTTATTAAAGGTGTATCGCCATTTTGGTTTCTTTGAAAATTAACATTTGCGCCATTTTCCAAAAGCAGTTTTACGATATCAATTTCGCCGAAACCTGCCGCAAGCCATAGCATTGTAGCTCCATCAGAAGCTCTTTTAGCATCAACATTTGCTCCATTAGATAATGCGTTGCGAATATCTATTATTCTGCTTCTTTCGGCTGCGTTAATAAATTGTATATCTTTATCTGACAAGCCTGAATCTGCGAAGCAAACAGATAGGATAAAGAGAGGTATAATTAATGACATTAATAGTTTCATAAGTTTTTCTCTTTTTATATTTAACACTTGAAATAGCGTGTATTTAATCAATTAGAATCTAACTCAATTGTTTTAAGTTCTTTTCCTTTCAGGCCGGGATAGTCCGCTGAGTATCGGTAAACTCTGAAGATTTGCGTGTCCATTACACCGAAACCTGTTCCGCCGCCCCAGACTGGTAATGTTGATGGCATTCCTTTTAAGCCGACAACAGCTGGGTCTTCGCGAGAGACAACGAATCCTGGTAATTTCTCAGTTGTCGTTTGCTGCCGGTCGCCAAAGCCCGGCATACCAGGAAAACCACCACGGCCGCCACCGGGACCACCAAAGCCGCCTCCCATCATACCACCCATCATGCCTCCCATCATTCCGCCGCCGAACTGTGATTTGGTATCCGGGCCTTTCGGACCGTCACCACCGGTATAAGCGCATCGCCAGATAACTTTCTTATCAGGTGTCACCTCGAAGAAAACGCCGAATGCGCCGGAACATATGAGAGTATTTCCATTAGGCTGGCGTTCCGCTCCGGAGATATGCATCGAGAAGAAATCTGTTTTATTCGGAGCGACATAACTCCATATCGCTTCTTTCGGGCCGTATGCCTTTCCCTTTTCGAGAGGATAATTTCCGTTCTCATCCACCGGCGTAACAATCTCATCAACTGATGAATAGTCACCACCTGGTCTGTATGGTCCATTATTGAAAATCATCAAATGTCCCGCTCCCGGTCGTCCTTTCGGAATCCAGTGCACATCATGCTGATTGAAGGATTTCTGGTCATCTTCAGTTCCGGCTCGATAAGCACGAGGATTGCCCCAGCGATAAATCAAGTCACCGCCTTTTCCATGTTTGCCGCCGGTGCGACCTTTTGCCTCTTCTGTTGTCGTGCTATGGTCAATGACCCAGATTTCACTGAAACCGTAGCAGCTTATCGCAATCTGGTCGAGGTCGGCATTATAATCAATCGCGTTTGTATGCAGCCAGTCGGGAGGCATAGTTCCACCTGCGCCAGTCAATCCCGGCATAGTCATTCCGCCGCCACCAAATCCCTGCATGCCGCCAAATCCGCCCATCATACCACCACCGAAACCACCCGCTGCAGGTTGAGCCGCTCCGCTTGCGGGAGTAACAGTACGATTTGCGGTGAAATTTATATCAATAAGTTCCGGATGTGCCGCAACGTCACCATAATTGGCTTTGTTTTTATCATAATCCTGTATCAAATGGTCCCATGAATGCCATTGCCAGACTATTTCGCCGCCATTATTTACCTTGTCCGGTTTCACTTCTATAATAAAATCAGGATGAAGAACATTATTTCCCTGAACACTCGGATTTCGTCCGGCGTCGATTGCTTCCTGCGCGGTTTTTCTTTCCCATGCTATACAGAGAATATTTCCATTCGGCATTTTTTCTATATCATGGTGCAATGTATGATCATCGCTGTAGAATTTAAATTCCCAGACAACTTTCCCGTCCCAGTCAATTTCCTGTATACGTCCGCCCGCACCGCCGCCCCTGCTTTCGGAGCCGAAACCCGGCATCGCACCAAATCCGGGCATACCGCCGAATCCGCCGCGACCACGTGGAGCGTTTTGTCCGGCTGCAGGTTGTTCGAGCTGGTCAACCGTACTTGTGCGCAAGAGGTTTCCATTCTCAAGCAGATATGCGCTGATAGCGGGCGAGCCGTCGTTGAGCCAGTAATGTACTACGTTACCATCCATATCAACAAGGTAAGTCGTAGTATGAAAATTCGGGGCGACAAGATTATATCCATCATAGGTCTTGCTATCAGTGCCGCCCATTACTGAACCGGATAAAACAATTACTATTATCAACAATGCTGATTTTAATATTCTCTTGTTCATGTTCATTTCCCAAAATAAATTTAATGAAAAAACATCCTAATTTTCAGTATCATTCTTTACAGGAGTCAGCTCTTTTCCTTTAAGTGCAGGATGATCAGCAGGAATACGAACTGCCCTGAATATCTGACTGCCCATTCCGAAACCGCCCCCGAATCCACCACCTCGAGCACCACCAAAGCCTCCCATCATACCTCCAAATCCACCAGTTCCGCCACCGCCTAACCCGCTTGTAGAATAATTATATTCCCAAACAATTTTCTTGTCAGACGTTACTTCGAAGAAGTGACCTTTGGGACCTTCACAAATAAGAGTATTACCGTTAGGTAAACGTTGAGCACCAGCTACATAAGCAGCATAAAAGTTCGCTTTATTATCCTGATCGGTATAACTCCAAACAGGCTCTTTGGGTTCGAAAGTTTTTCCTTCCATTTTATAATTACCATTTTCATCCACTGGTAAAACAAGTTCATCTACAGACGAATAGCGTCCATCCTGACGATTCGGGCCATTATTAAAAACAAGAATATGTCCGGCACCAGGAAAACCTTTTTCAATCCAGTAGGCATTGTGTTGGCCGAATAGTTTCTGATCAGCTTTTGTACCGGATTTATACGCAGCAGGATTTCCCCAACGATAGAGCAAGTCACCGCCTTTGCTATATTTTCCTCCTTTATGGCTTGCGGCTTCTTCTATTGTCGTACTATGGTCTATAATCCAAAACTCGCAGAATGTCGG
>CAZMPL010000243.1:0-5808 GCA_964567805.1 uncultured Pirellulales bacterium
CCGTATATTTTGACTTCTTTAATTGAGTTTTGCCACAGTCTCATGCAATGTTAGGCGTCATTTTGTCTTTTTTTCTATGTTTACAAGTGGAAGAAATACCGGCCCCTCGTACCTGTCAGGAAGAAGTAAACCAGGTATTCCCCCATTTTTATTCTCTTTAGTAACAAAAAAAGCTAAGAATGGTTTTATAGCAATTTCCTTTCCTTCTTCATTATGGTAATACATGTCGCCCCATATCGTGTTCCAGTTCAAATAAGCATCTCGTATGAATAAAGTATGTTCCGGATCTTCTCCGTCATCAAAAGCCTTTTTCTTTTTAAATTTCCATTCAATTGAAATTTTTGTTTCTTGTTTGATATGAATAGTAATTAAATATTCGCAAGAAAAAGCACTAAAACGCCTGTCTCCTTTATAGGTGCTTTGTCCGCTATAAATACCAATGAATTCATCCTTGTTTGGTACTGACCCCCATTTGTATCCATTTGGAAGCTGGAAATAAGAGTTGTAGTTCGTTCCATAGATATAGTTGTCGTTTGCATCAAGGCTTTGGAAGAAAAGTGTATTTGATGCAAATAGTAGTGTTATAATAATGAAATATGATTTAAATGAATGAAGATTTATTTTTGTCATAAAATTAATTTTTCGCGCCTAACGAGATTGTTGAAAAACGCAATTAAACAACGTTAGCTGATTTAATTTTAATAGTAAATCAATAATTTTTCAGCAATTTATTATTTCAAACGAAATATTTATGAACTCACCGACTTTATTAGCCATTTCTCCACATCTTTCTAAATCACATAGGCAAATCTCTGCCCAAAATTTGCTATTTTTTCAATGTTATGAACAATGCAGAAAAGCAGCCACTGAATATTTACCTTGAGTTTAGTACGCAGTGTAAAGTGATCCATCCTCTTGTTTATCCGTATGTTCGCAAAAACAGGCTCTATATTCCCAAGACGTTCACCATATATCTTTCTTCCCTCAGGAGAATCTATCTTCTCCCTCATCCGGTCTGTTATGTTACCGAAGTGTTTTTCATAAAATATGTGCACTTGTCTTGATTCTGTATTCTTTTTCCTTAGACATTTTGGTCTCAACTCGCAATTCCTGCATGCTGTTATCGGTGCTTTATAATTTATCGCTTTTAATCCCTGACTGGTCCTAAAATTTCGGTTTCTAATATACAATGCTTTGCCTGCCGGGCATATCAATCTACCTTCTTCATTGAATGTGAAATCATCAACTGTAAACAGACCTTTGCCTTTTCTGTGATTTGTTTTATTTCTATTAGTAGCTCTTTGATATTTTACCGCATCCTGCAACTTAGGATCTCTTTTCCTATATTTACTGTCAGGTATATATGCATCTACTCCAAATTCTTCACATGCTTTTAGGCTATCTGTGCTAAAATATCCGTTATCTGCTGTTAAAATCGTGTCTTTAAGAGAGTTTACATGCCCGGCTTCCTCAAGATTTTTCTTTGCTCCTTCGATCATCGGTCTTGTGTGCTTACTATCTTCATTTTCTCCAAAGGCTTCGGCATATGCTATTACCTGGTGTTTTTTATCCACCATTGCTGTGGCGTTGTATCCCTGAATCACTCCATGTGAACTGACCATTTTAGCTGATTCATTATCGGTCACATTGCTCTGTACTTCTTTATCCGTTGTTCCTTTTCTCGGTTCATTCTCTTCCAGAAATTTTTTTATTTTTTCTGCTTTCTGTTTCAGTCTGTTAAGAGGCTTGTTATTTTTATTGTCATTTTCATCATCCGTGTCTTTTGCTTTTCCTGATTTTTTATCTTCCGCATTATGTTCTTCCATCATTTCTGCTATCTTCTTTTCGATCTTTTCTTTCTTAATTTTAAGATCATCAAATTTTCCTGACCACTCCTTTGATGCATTTGATGGTAGTTTTACTCCGTCTATGCTGAAATGCGTGCCTCCAAGCAGACCTTCTTCTTCGCATATCAAGAGTATCTGTGTGAAAATAGGTGCTATTTCATCTTTCATCGCGGATACAAAAGTCGCTATCGTGCTATGGTCAGGTGTTTCACCACAGCTGATTGCCATGAATATTATATTTTGTTTGCAGGCCTTCTCCAACTTCCTCGATGAAATGATCCCGCGGGAATATCCGAGCAGTACTATCTTAAGTATTACCTTCGGATCTATTGCTATTCGGCCTGTTATGTCGTTATTATATCTGTTTGTGAATATAAGGAGGTCTAAATGGTCTTCCACTATGTGGTGTATGGCATATTCCAGTGTTCCGGGTGCTAATTGCTTTTCCAGTGAAACCGGAATCATATTCATTTGGTTGTAATCGTAGGGTTTGTAGCGGGCCATGAATTAATTCTCCTATACAAATATAGGTAGAATGTAATATGTCCCTTATATTTTACAACTATAATCTTGAAAAAGGTGGGTTTTTCGACAGTCTAAACGACACGTTCAGCCGCACGACCTGCGAAACAGATTCTCTGAACAAATCAGTCAAACCTCAACTGTCCAGACAATCTGCCGCAAACACGGCGGGTCGTGTCAGGCTGGAACGGATGTTGGGTTTATGCTATTTATTAATACGTTTATGATTTTTATGGACATCCATATACATACGAAGAACCGCATTTATACGAGTTTGATATCCAGTACCAAGTGATTTAAACCACTCTAGAATGTCAGAATCCAAACGAATTGAAATTAGGGGTTTAGATTTAGGCATTCGTAATTCACCATTTTGAAATATTTTTTTACTAAGCTTAGGGATATCTGAATAGTCAATTCCAGAATCAGACATAGAATTAAGTTTATCCCAGTCTGTTTTTGATTTCTTCCTTATAAATTTTGCTTTCATATTTATTTGCCTTTCTTGCAGAAATAATTCGGATAACTTCACCATCTTTTTTCTCAACAAATATTATGACAGCGATAATATTTCTCAATATTCCTATGCCGATATACCTATTCTCGTTATAATCGACACTGTCATCAAGAGTGACAATCATCGGACTATTAAAAATTTCAGGAATATCTTTGAAGTCAATTCCATGTTTACGAATATTTATTGAGTTTTTGGTGTTATCCCATTCAAATGTCATAAGTAAATGTATATATAATTAGTATATACGTCAAGTAAAAAGAAGAAAACGATTATAAATTTTATTTTTATACAAGGTCAAAATATAAACAATTCTAGTTAATACTACACGTCAAGAAACCCAACGACACGTTCAGCTGTTCTTGCGGGTACTGGCACTGATATTGAAAACAAAATAATTTGACTTTCACTACCCAGCTCCGACCGCTGATAGGTGCGAGCAAGAATCATGCTGGAACGGATGTTAGGCCACACCTCGTATTTGTTTTATTAGATTATTATAATCACTATGCGAACCAATCCAAAACCATATTATATATTTATTTTCTTGAATTCCTATAGCTCTATAATCTATTGTTATACGTATTGAAAAAATTGGTCGTGTGGAATGAATACGCTTATAGTGAAGACTTGGATGGAAAGGATCATTTTTGAAAATTTTGTAGGATTTTTTAGCCTCTTTCTTAATTTTTTCAGGTAGTTTATGGAAACATTTCCAAAAACGATCTGTAGTTTTGGAGTTCATAGTGATCTGTCGTTAAGAAGTTGAGTTCTACCTTCTTTATCAGCGTTAATTGCTTCATCAGCAAGTTTATCAAGAATATCTTCAGATTCAGCAAAAATTTTTCCCCAATTATTCTCTGTCTCAAGTTCCTGTAATACCCATTTTGCAAATGAATTTTGTTCTATTTCAGGAAGTTTTGATGCTTCTTTAAATGCTCTGTTTAATAATTCAGTCATTGGGTTCCTCTTTTTTCTAGCTTTTATTATATAATATATAATTACGGAAAAGTAGTCTACTAGAAAAAATATTTTTTATTTCTATTGATTTGCAAATAAATGTTTTTCTGGCCTAACGAGATTGTTGAAAAACGCAATTAAACAACGTTAGCTGATTTAATTTTAATAGTAAATCAATAATTTTTCAGCAATTTATTATTTCAAACGAAATATTTATGAACTCACCGACTTTATTAGCCATTTCTCCACATCTTTCTAAATCACATAGGCAAATCTCTGCCCAAAATTTGCTATTTTTTCAATGTTATGAACAATGCAGAAAAGCAGCCACTGAATATTTACCTTGAGTTTAGTACGCAGTGTAAAGTGATCCATCCTCTTGTTTATCCGTATGTTCGCAAAAACAGGCTCTATATTCCCAAGACGTTCACCATATATCTTTCTTCCCTCAGGAGAATCTATCTTCTCCCTCATCCGGTCTGTTATGTTACCGAAGTGTTTTTCATAAAATATGTGCACTTGTCTTGATTCTGTATTCTTTTTCCTTAGACATTTTGGTCTCAACTCGCAATTCCTGCATGCTGTTATCGGTGCTTTATAATTTATCGCTTTTAATCCCTGACTGGTCCTAAAATTTCGGTTTCTAATATACAATGCTTTGCCTGCCGGGCATATCAATCTACCTTCTTCATTGAATGTGAAATCATCAACTGTAAACAGACCTTTGCCTTTTCTGTGATTTGTTTTATTTCTATTAGTAGCTCTTTGATATTTTACCGCATCCTGCAACTTAGGATCTCTTTTCCTATATTTACTGTCAGGTATATATGCATCTACTCCAAATTCTTCACATGCTTTTAGGCTATCTGTGCTAAAATATCCGTTATCTGCTGTTAAAATCGTGTCTTTAAGAGAGTTTACATGCCCGGCTTCCTCAAGATTTTTCTTTGCTCCTTCGATCATCGGTCTTGTGTGCTTACTATCTTCATTTTCTCCAAAGGCTTCGGCATATGCTATTACCTGGTGTTTTTTATCCACCATTGCTGTGGCGTTGTATCCCTGAATCACTCCATGTGAACTGACCATTTTAGCTGATTCATTATCGGTCACATTGCTCTGTACTTCTTTATCCGTTGTTCCTTTTCTCGGTTCATTCTCTTCCAGAAATTTTTTTATTTTTTCTGCTTTCTGTTTCAGTCTGTTAAGAGGCTTGTTATTTTTATTGTCATTTTCATCATCCGTGTCTTTTGCTTTTCCTGATTTTTTATCTTCCGCATTATGTTCTTCCATCATTTCTGCTATCTTCTTTTCGATCTTTTCTTTCTTAATTTTAAGATCATCAAATTTTCCTGACCACTCCTTTGATGCATTTGATGGTAGTTTTACTCCGTCTATGCTGAAATGCGTGCCTCCAAGCAGACCTTCTTCTTCGCATATCAAGAGTATCTGTGTGAAAATAGGTGCTATTTCATCTTTCATCGCGGATACAAAAGTCGCTATCGTGCTATGGTCAGGTGTTTCACCACAGCTGATTGCCATGAATATTATATTTTGTTTGCAGGCCTTCTCCAACTTCCTCGATGAAATGATCCCGCGGGAATATCCGAGCAGTACTATCTTAAGTATTACCTTCGGATCTATTGCTATTCGGCCTGTTATGTCGTTATTATATCTGTTTGTGAATATAAGGAGGTCTAAATGGTCTTCCACTATGTGGTGTATGGCATATTCCAGTGTTCCGGGTGCTAATTGCTTTTCCAGTGAAACCGGAATCATATTCATTTGGTTGTAATCGTAGGGTTTGTAGCGGGCCATGAATTAATTCTCCTATACAAATATAGGTAGAATGTAATATGTCCCTTATATTTTACAACTATAATCTTGAAAAAGGTGGGTTTTTCGACAGTCTAAACGCAGGCTTCAGCTGCGACGCGGATCATTGCACAAGTACATAAAAAACCAATT
>CAZMPL010000244.1:0-5779 GCA_964567805.1 uncultured Pirellulales bacterium
TTTCCTCTCGGCTGTCGTATAATTCTACGCAAACAAATGCCAGCAAAACGTTTTCAAAACTTTTCCTGGTTTGCGGCGGTGAAATCATTGCTGGATCTATTCTCGAAGATGGTATTTTATCTTCAAAGTAGCAGGAAGAGCATTGGTGACAATCTATTATCATATTTTTACTCAGTTGCGCGTGATTCGTCTTTTATGTTGATATTTGTTTTCCTTGCGGAATTCCTGTTTTGTTTTGGCTGAGGTGTTCCTCTTGCTTTTTTCATTCTTGATACGATATTCGCGTTGACGCGGGACATGAACAATCCCACATCCGCGGTTACCGCTTTTTCCGCGAAAGCTGTACTATTGAGTATCCGTGCAACTTCACTTGCATCCCAAAATTCACCCGAAGAGGCGATAGACTGTCCTTCTTCACGTGTAAGTGACTTCAGGAAAGACGGAATACAGCCGTCACGCAACGCGCACGCATAATCGACTAATAATTCCTGAATTTCTCTATTTATATCAGCCATTTTTTATTCCCCTGTTACTACCTTTCGTTTTTCGGCTCAGATACCAGTTTCATTTGCGTTTCTCACCGCGGCCGATTTACGAAATATTTGAGTCTGTCATAAACTTTTTCAACTTCAATATTGCCCTGAATTTCAACATTTTCACTGCTCCGATTGTCGTTCGGAACTCTATAGCTATCGCTCTGTTGGACATTCCTTCCATCCAGAGTTCTATAGCTCTTTTTTCTCTTGCTTTTAACTTGTCAATCGCCCGGTAAAGAGACTCGTTAAGCTCAATTTGCGACAACGAATCAAAAACTCCCGATTCCGGCGCGACAAGCTGGCATAATCCTTCCTGCGACATGTTCGAGCGTTGGTTCCTTCTCTTATATATTTCTCGAAGCCTTCTTCGCATGTAATACATATAAACGGTAATGAGCAATCCATGCTCACTGGAAACATTTTCAAGATATTTCGGATTTTCCCATATATCGGCATAAATATCTTCCAAAACATCTTCACATTCGACTTCATTTCCGAGGTAACGGTACAAGTGCCTGATAAAGCTCTGAAAAGTTGCCCAGACAAAGGGCTCCATTGCCCGACGGCGGGTCTCGTCATCACCGGTCGTTAATTCTTTTATAGCATTCTGCAACCTTCTATCAATCATACTTCTCCACCAGGTTTACCAGTTCCAAGTTGCCAAACTGAACCTTACTGGTTCAGGACCATGCCCGTTACCATATATAAAAGGCATGTTGTTTACGCTGAGTTACGAAATTTTATACAAATTTTCACTTTTCAGCAAGAAATATTGCTTTTTTTATACTAAAAATTGGTCAGGTATGATCTATCTCACTATTTTACTGTTTTAGACAGGTCCATCGGGCTCCAGGAGAGTTTTTCAGGTCCCTTGGGCTCCGAGGGAGATTAACATTATTTTTTTATGTATTTTCAAGACCATTTATAAAAGAATGTCATTGCGAAGGAGGCTGTTATGGCCGACTGCGGCAATCTTCAATCAATTTTTTAGACAGGATTGACTGGATTAACACAGATTAGAGTATATTTATGACTTTGTCATTCTGAGCGAAGTCGAAGAATCCGATAAAACAGAAACTCCTTTTTTCTCCGGTTTTCAGTCCACCTCAGCTAATGAATATTCCATATCTTGTATTCAGAATTATTTCTTGACTTTTTCACTCTTTTATAATAAATAAAGCTTATGGTGAAGATGGTCGTATGAATTTCATATTAAAATATAAAATTATTAAGAGAAAAAGTGTGAAAAAAAAAGTCCTTTTAGCGTTTTTAATTTTAGTTTTTCTGTTGTTAATAATATTTTCAAATATAAGAACATCATACCAAATGTCTATGTGTGCTTATTGTGGAGCTGGCAGAAATATCGAAGGTAAAATCATTGGCAAAACCATCAAGGAACAACCTCCTATATTTCCTTCGCAAAATCCACCAGATCATAATCATTTATTTATTCTATGTGCAATTCATAATTCTGGAGCATATTTTGATTGTAACACCGATGATCTTGATATAATGTTCCAGTTGAAGGAGCTTAATGATAAGAATCAACTTTCTGGTGATGTGATAAAAGAGTGGTTTTCTATTGATATAAGAAATCCTGAAGTGCTTGAAAATTTTGTACAGAAACATAACTTAGAAATAATAAGAGAATAATAGTCGTAGCTACAGTTAATATTTGAGATACAGAATATTAAAGATAGTGTACATAGCACACTTCCAAATGGAGTCCGAGATATCTGAATCTTAACTTTGCGGCTCTGCGCCTTTGCGTGATAATTGTTTAAGGGCATGCTTCGGGAGGGTAGAGGTTGCAATCTAACCACATTTTGGACATTATGATTGAATCTTCTTCGTTTACTTTGCAATCTTTGTTAATATCGGCGGCTAAAATTTGTGTGCAGTAGGCCGCTTCGAGGTCACTTAGAACCGTGCCGAAAATCAGGTCTTTACCGAGTCTTTTGTCCTGCCAGACTATCGTTTTTCCGCTTATCGCCGGATTGATCTGGTCGTGGCTCTCATTTGTTATTTGATAGGTCTGTCTCGTAGTCATGTTATATGCGAAGATGTCCCAGTTGTTATTTTTTCTTGCCTGCCAGACAATTATATTACCGTCAATATCGGGATTCATTTCGTCCCAGGTATTTTTTGAAATAAGCATCTCGACAGGGTGTTTGATATCTGAAATATCAGATGCGTATAAGTCCCAGTTTCCGGAGTAATTATCCATCCATACTACCGTGTCACCTGAGATAACAGGTTTCTCCTGGTCATAATTGACGAGCGAGACAGGATATTCGAGAGCTTTGTTCTTCATCCAGATATCAGCGGCGTAAATGTCCCAGTTGCCCGAAAACATATCTTCCCAGACAACAGTATTTCGATATATAGAAGGTTTGCCCTGGTCGAATTTTACATTAGTGACAGGGAATTCTCTCGGATGGGAAGGTATGGTAATATCTGAACCGTAAATATTAAAATATCCGGGTATTCCATCTTCCCATACGACGACATTACCGTGAATCGCCGGATTGATTTCATCGTTATTAGCATAATTTGTTATCGCATAAGTAGGAAAGTTCGGATCGCTTATATCTGTCATGCGAATATCCCAGTCGGCAGAGTCTTCTCCCTCTATAAGACTCTGCCATACAATATGATTCTCAAAAACAGCCGGATTTGTCTGGTCGCTGGAAGCATTGGTGTTAAAGAAGGGCGGCAGATTTGTATCGTTGATATCAGCCGCTAATATATCATAGTCACCGTATTCAGAAATATATTCCTGCCAGACAACTATGTCACCGTGGATATCCGGATTTTCCTGCTTATCAGTTGAAGGTGAGACTGCAAATTCATATCTTTCATTCGCAGCTATTAGTGAGCTTTGCATTAAAACTAATAGAAGAATAAATAGAGTTATTGCGGATTTCATTTTAATTACCTTTCACTCCCGATTTATTTTTCCCTGTATCCTCAATTCATTCACAGCACTATTTTGACCTGAAAGCATAACAGCATGGGCTAAAGCCCATCTCCCTGGGAGCCCGTGGGGCCTACTTGTCTTGTCATTCTGAATCCCCTGGGGATGAAGAATCTGTTTCCCGTACGCAGGTCTGATGCTTTGCTCTGCACAACATGACAAACAAAGGAAATTATTTATATTTTAAAAAGCCTTGATAACTTATACCTGGCTAATAATATTCTTTGAAAATTAACGATGCAGAAAATGGCCTATTCCTGTACTTCCTGCTAATACAAAAATCGTTGCAAGTAAGATTCCTTCTTTTGCTTTTTTATTCGATGTATCATTTGCAGCGATATTTTCAGAAACTATCTTGGTTTCGGAAATTTCCGCTGATTCATTTTCGTTTTTAATTACAGGTACTGTGGTTTCCGCAGCTAAGAAAGTAAAGTTTTGAACATCCCTGATTTCCGGTTCTTCTTTATTCAACTGAATAATATTTGGTTCCTCTTCTTTAGGTTCGCCTTTTTCCGGTTCGATATTTTCACCGGAAGCAATGTCGTTTATTTTTATTTTCACGAGGAGATTCAGTAATACATCTGCCGGTTTCTTGTTATTCATATCAAGACTTGCGTTCTTCAAATGTGTCAAAGCTTTATCGAGTTCTCCAATTCCGAGTAATTGATAACCGAGCAGCAATTGGAGGTCCGCATCGAAGCTGTATTCGTCCGCATATTCTGCGAGCTTATCAAGCTGTGTCATGAGTACGTCATCATCCGGATACAAGCCGCGAGGATAAAATACACCTTCCTGTTCCGGTTTGACTTTACTGAGTGCTTTTCTAAGAACCTGTGCGGCTTCGGAGTATCTTTCGGCCGCGAAAAGTGCCTGACTGTATGCAAATGGTAATATCATATCATCAGGAGCCAGTGCCATTGCCCTGGAGAATTTTTCAATTGCTAAATCATATTGACCTTTTTCGAATGCGTTTACCGCCTCTTCGAAATAAGTGTCCGCAAGAGTCGCTTTCGCAGGTTGTGGAGCGGGCTGGCGGGTTGTACTATTAACATAATCTGAATCCAAAACACTGCTCGTATCATAAACATCCGCGTTGTCACTGTAATAGTAGTTGTAGGTATAGTAATAGTTCACGTCAGTACCGATTTGTCTTGCGACCGGGTAGTAACCATACCAGTGGTAGGGGTGAGAGCCATACCAGTAATAGCGGATGTAAGAGTAATCCGACGGCCAGAATCCGCCGAGGCTGACGAATACATATTTTCTCTGATAGTAAGGATAAACGTATCTGAATGTCAGCCATGAACCTCTATCGTAGCAAATTCTTAAATAGAAGTCCGGCGTAATGCTTCTTGTATAAGTATGGTTATGGAGATCAACATATATATAATTGTCGCGATATGGATATCTTGTATATGGTCTGTCACGTACAATTATTCTTGTCGGTCGAACCGGTTCATAACGATGGATTCGCAGGTCACGTCGGCCGTCTGTATCTCTGACATGCAAATCCTGGTCACGAGAAATAACGGATTGAGTGTCAGGAGCAGTTCTGCTGATTCTTGTTCGGTCAAGCGAATCACTGATTGTTCTGTCACTTTCAACCTGCGGCTTATCTGCTCTTCTTTCGACTCTCGTATTGGTGTCCCTGGCTGTTTCGCGAGAAACATCTCTTGCTGATTGTGAATCGGCACGTGTGGTTCTTTCTCGCGGCTTAGCGGAATCTCCGATACTTGAATTCATTCTATCCAAATCGCCGACGTAATTACGTACTTGTGCTTTTGATGCAGTGTCGTCCTGTCCGCCTATTCGAGTTCCGATATTTGACCTGTTGCGGGTTGTTCTGTCGTTCGGGTTTGCAGCCGGTTGTCTTGATTCCCTGGAAGACGAATTTTCCGGACTAATCATAACTCCAATATCAGTATTCGCCCGGTCTAACGAGCTTCTACTTCTAACATTTTCAACCGGCTGCTTTTCCGAATTTAAAGGAGGCGTAACACTATCATTTAATTGTCTTGTATTTCTTGATTGCGATTCATTCTGTGTTGTAATCTGTGTACCAATTCTGTTTCTGAGTTCAGAATTAATACGATTATTCGAGCTTTCAGCCGGCTGTTGTGCCCTGGTTTGAGGATTTGTTCTCTGCGAATTGGATTCCCTGTCAAATGGCAGATAAACCGGGTTCCGGGAACTGTTAATTTCCTGCTTTCGGATGTTGGTCGTGGATTCTGGCTGTGTGCCAATCGTATCGCCAATGTGCGAGCTG
>CAZMPL010000245.1:0-5760 GCA_964567805.1 uncultured Pirellulales bacterium
AATGAAATACAGAATATGACGCTTTATGAAAGAAAAAAATATAACTATACAAGAAATCTTGACAGTCCAGATATTTTTAATTACAAAATCCATTTTGACTCATTTACTAAGCAAAGTAGAAATTTCGTTATTAGCTTATTCATTCTCTCAAACGAAAGAATAACTAAATTTGTGCCGCTGAAAAAAACAGAATATGAAGCGACAATTACTATTTTAGCACTAAAAAGATACTTAATTGAAAACGGTGGTTTCCCTGAAAATCTTCAAGTATTACTTGATACAGACTACATAACAAAACTCCCGATAGATCCATATAGTGACAAACCATTAGTGTATCAAAAAAAAGGTAATGATTTTATCCTTTACAGTTTGGGTGAAGATTTCGAAGATAATAATGGAACACCTTTATTCTCTGGTGGGCATCTTGAAAAATGGGGAGAGTCAAATAGTAAAACAGGAGGCGACGCGGTTTTCTGGCCGATCCCTCAATACAATAAAAAATTATCTAAGAAGTAATGATTTTATATTTTTCTGAAAGGAGAACTCGATGAAACATGTAATAATAATTTTATGCTTACTTTCACTTGTCGTAATAAATTTTAATATTTTTGCAGATAATGCACCAACTCGTCCCACTCCTGAAGAAAAGGCTAAATTTCCTTTATTACCAAACCATCCCCCTGCCGTAAGAGGAGCTTTGCCTGATGGTCCGAAGTTCATTCCCGGCCGTCCCAAACCTCTTGTGAATCCGCAGACCGGAATACAGGAAACCGTTCTTGATATAGAAACACTCCTGACTCCGCCGGATGATACTTTCGAAATGCAGCGACGCAACAACTTCTACAAAAAAGAAGGTTACAGCGGCTTGCATCGATGGGCGGCTTCAGGTCACTGGACAAACTATAGCGAAGAAAATGTAAAAGGCTGGCGTGACACTGTACCAGACTTACTAACAACACTTGACGGCAAAAAAGTTACGGACGCAGAAACATGGATCAAAGTACGCCGGCCTGAAGTTCTGAAAATTGTCGAAACTTATATGTACGGCAAAGTCCCGGATACAGCCCCAAATGTAGTCTGGACAGCCGGAGAACCGACAACCGGAATGAGCGGAAATATTCCTACGATTTCTCTGACCGCAACAGGAAAATTCGTCAATAAAGATGGTACACCTTTTACTCCACCTGCCCCACAAAGTAATACAAGAGGTGGTGGTATGTTTGGCGGCGGAATGTTCGGTGGAGGCGGCAGCGGCCTTACAGTGACATATACAATTCCCGCAAACGCTCCGGGCAAAGTGCCGCTTGTACGAGGCGGTAACCTTCAGCAGTGTCTTGAGATGGGATTCGGCACAGTAAACTTCGGCGGCAATGCACCTGATGTACGCAGCAATCCACCTTCCGGCGATGACTGGGGAGCAATTCGCAAGACAGCATGGGTAGTTAGTAAAGGTCTGGACTACCTGGAAACTGATCCACGTGTAAATGCTCAAATCGCTGTTACAGGCCACTCGATAGGCGGCAAACAGGCATTGATTGCGGCTGTATTCGATGAACGAGTTGCGGTTTGTTTTGCAAGTTGTTCCGGACTCGGAGGAGCACAAATGGCTCGACACGACTGGGGTGAAACAATAGATGATGTTGCGCAGCTATCTCCTCAAAATTATTGCGATAACCTGCAATACTGGGTTTCTCATTATAATGAAATGCCTTTTGACTCGCATTTTCTTGTAGCTCTCGTAGCTCCCCGTGCCCTGCTCATCACAGGCGGGACAGAAGATCAATGGTCCGACCCGGTTGGAGTTTTCTGGGCGGGACATTACGCATCGGCAGTATATAAACTGCTTGGAGAAAAAGCATACGACAATACGGAACCACCTGAACCTGATACATTTATCGGCGAGAAGCTGACATTTTACGACCATGTTGGAGGACACATGTCAACCGCTGCAGAGAATGCGAAGTATCTCGAAATGCAGAAGAAATATATGAAGGTAATTCCGCTCAATTAGAAAGAATATCTTCAAATTGACTAAAATGCTTATCTTCTGTTTCCTCGATTAGGAGCAGGATTCGCTATTCCCAAAGACACAAATTCCTGTTTGATTGAACCAGGCGAAACGTTCCATACTCGGAAACCGAAAGGACGGCCATCTAAGTTTCTGCTTGTAGTCTCGCCGGTAACTAACTGGATTCCTTTATAGTCATTTATTATGGATTGATGAGTATGAGCAGTAAGTACGGCCACGACTCCCGAATTTTCAAATAAATCCAATAATTCTTTCCTCTTTTCTACAGGCCAGGAATTATTTCCATAAGCTTCATCAGGTGTTTTTGTGAACAAAGGATGGTGACCTATTACAAATACAGGACTTTTTTTGTCTTTAGCGGCTGCAAGTGTTTCCTTAATCCATGCATCCTGCTTTTGTGTTTCTCCTTCTACAGGGACTCTTAATATATTAGTATCAAGCATTACAAATGTGTAACCTTTATGCTCGAAAGAGTAAAAATTCTTACCGAAGAAATCGAGATATTTTTTCAACGATTCGACTGTCGGAGTATTTCCTACATCATGATTTCCGGGACAACAGTAACTTGGTACTTTCAGAACTGCTCTAATATCGTTGAAATCGGCAAGTGACTTATCATCGAATGTATTAACCATATCGCCGCATATTACCACAAAATCCGGTTTTAAATCGTTGATTTTCTGAACCGCAATTTTGAATGAGTTTACATCATGCTCATAACCACCAAAACCTAACTGAGGATCACAAAGCTGTACAAATGTAAAATTTTCAGTCTTCTGCTCATCTGCCGCAAATGTAGAATTTAACAGGACTGAAAGGCAAACTGTAATTAATATGAATAAATTTTTTGTGTTTCTCATTTGAACCATTCCTTCATATGATAAATAGTTTGATTACAACAAAATATAAGATATATTATAATCAAGACAACCAAATACAGCAAAGAATTTAAGACAGGAAATATTTAGCTATTTTCAACTCATCGAATTCCTATAAATTTTCTAATTTATTAACAAAGCCGTAATATCATCGTTAAATGAGGTATCGAATTACCTCTTAACATCGAAAAATCTCATTTTTTAATAAAAAAATAACATTTTTTGTTTTCCATTGAGTTTCTCTAATGTTATCATACCGTAGCTTCAATAAGCTCTTGAAACTTAAAAAATTAAGGTTTAATAAGGAGATACAATTATGAGTTCATCCGTCTCGCAACCAGCCAATACCGGCGAACGCCTTAAAACGAGTGAATATGTCGGCTACGCCATGGGTGACACAGCTTCAAACTTTTTTTTCAAATTCTTCAGCATTTTCCTCACATACTATTATGTAAGTGTTTGGGGTATTCCAGACAAAGCATTGTTGTGGATGATGCCTGCGGTCACTCTTATTGGCGCCTTCACAGATCCGATTATGGGCATGATTGCTGACCGCACCAATTCCCGTTGGGGCAAATTTCGTCCATTTATTCTTTTTGGCGCGATCCCCTACGGTATATTTGGTTATCTTATGTTTCTTGGCCCGGACCTGCCCACCAACGGTAAAATTGCCTATGCGTTCATAACTTATACATTAATGTTGACCGTCTATTCGGTTATCAACGTTCCATACTCTTCAATGCTTGGTGTAATCAGCCCATCATCGCGTACACGATCTGTGTTATCAAGCTACCGCTTTGTGGGCGCATTTACCGGTGGATTATTAATTTCACTATTTGTTCGACCTCTTGTAGCATACCTCGGTGGTAATGGTGAGAACGAAACACACGGCTTCCAGTTGACAATGGCTATTTTCGCAGTTGCATCTGTCATTATGTTCTGGATAACATTTGCAACCACCAAAGAACGTGTCACACCTCCAAAGGGACAAAAAAATCCAATTGCCCAGGATTTGGTGGAATTATTTTCAAATACCCCATGGCTTATACTCCTTGTGGCAGCGGTATTTTCAATGACATTCGTTTCACTGCAAGCCGGCAGTACTATCTTCTTTTTTAAGTACCTCTTCCAATACGCCGCAGAAGAAAATGACAAAACAGCTGTTTTCCTTGGACTCGACCACTTCACGGTTTTCATCTCCGTGGGCATGCTGGCTCAGGTAATTGGTACATTATGGCTTAGCTTCCTGGCTCGAAAGCTGGACAAGAAATATGGTGCAGTCGCGTTATGCACAGTAACAGGTCTTTGTTTCATGGCTTTCTTTTTCATTCCAAGAGACAATTTTGCTCTGTTCCTAATAGTAAATTCACTCGCATATCTCGCTATGGGACCAACTTCAGCTCTTACATGGGCGCTTTATGGTGACGTTGCAGATTATGGTGAATGGAAATTCGGCCGTCGTTCCACGGGATTAGTTTTCTCTGCATCACTGTTCGCGATAAAAACAGGAGGCGTGGTCGGCAGTTTCCTGCTGGTATTGTTCCTGTCTCAATTCGGCTTTGATAAGACAATAAATATACAATCAGAAAATGCAAAATTTGGTATTGCTCTGGCATTCTCGCTTGTGCCCGGTATTATAGCGTTGCTTAAAGCTGGAGCACTCCTGATTTACCCGCTTAACCAAAAACGTGTTGATGAAATTGAAAAAAGCCTGGCTGAACGTAAGGCTGCAGCATCTAATTAAATAAGGAGTTATTATGAACATACAAAACCCTATACTACCTGGATTTAATCCGGACCCGTCTATCTTACGTGTTGGTGACGATTATTATGTAGCGACGTCAACTTTCGAATGGTACCCCGGCGTGCAGATTCATCACTCACGTGACCTTGTCAACTGGAGATTGCTTACACGTCCGCTAAATCGCGCAAGCCAGCTCAACATGCTTGGCGACCCGGATTCGTGCGGCATATGGGCACCATGTCTGAGTTATTCAGATGGCTTGTTCTGGCTGATTTATACCGACGTAAAACGCTTTGGCCGCTCAAGTTTCGGCGGTGCAGGCGGCGCATCATTGCGTGACTTCCATAATTATATGGTTTACAGTCCAACAATCGACGGTGACTGGTCAGACCCGGTTTATATGAACAGCAGCGGTTTCGACCCATCGCTTTTCCATGATGATGACGGACGCAAATATTTCCTCAACATGCTTTGGGATTTTCGACCTGGAAAAAATCGTTTTTCGGGAATCGTATTGCAGGAATATTCTCACAAGGAACGCAAACTTATCGGCGAAAGAATTAATATTTTCAAAGGTACCTCTATCGGTTTTACCGAAGCACCGCACATTTACAAACGTAACGGCTGGTATTATCTGATGACAGCAGAAGGCGGAACAAACTGGGGGCATGCAGTGACATTGGCACGCTCGAAAAACTTAACCGGACCTTACGAAGTGCATCCGGATAAATACGTTATCACTTCGCGTTTCCGTCCTGATACTGAATTACAACGCGCCGGTCATGCAAGTATCGTCGATACTCAAAACGGCGAAACATATATGGTCTATCTCTGCGGCAGACCATTACGTAATCGCGGACGCTGTGTTCTTGGCCGTGAAACTGCAATTCAGAAAATGCAATGGGACAAAAACGGTTGGTTATATACCTTAGACAAACAGGGAGTTCCGAGACTTGAAACTCCGGCACCGAAGTTACCTGAACATAAGTTCCCAGAAAAACCAGTTCGCGAAGATTTCAATTCACCTCAATTACCGATAGATTTCCAGTGGCTGCGTACGCCGTATCCAGAGCAAATTTTCAGTCTTACAGAACGACCCGGTTACTTAC
>CAZMPL010000246.1:0-2969 GCA_964567805.1 uncultured Pirellulales bacterium
CAAAGATATTGGGTCGGAATTATTCTGCCCCTTATGCGGCGGAAAGGCTGTAAATCTCTGGAAAAAAATCAGTATTATACTTTTTTTCGGATTTCTTATTTTCGCGGTACTTGGATTTATAATTTTTGTAGTTAATTGCGCCAGTCTTTTCTCTGAAAACCAACCATTTTTGGGGATTCTGTCTTTGGTATTTCTTGGATTGTCAGTTTTGTTTTTGTTTGTTTCGCCTGTAACCGGGGCCATGGCAGTTTCATCACGGTCAAGTTGTAAAAAATGCGGCCATCGCTTCTGGTCGATTCCATTTGAAACAAATCTCAAGGCTGACGTTAATTTTCCAGAAAAATTCAACTTTATAAGCATCTTGATACTTCTTGTACTTTTCTTTATCCAGGTAGTGTATTTCAATAATATTTCTGGCGACGATGTTATCGAAACAGGTTTGAATATTATCTTTGAAATTATTGTTGCATGGATTATTCTTGTTTTGTGTATGTTTGCACAAGCTTTTTTTTGGCGACATCTCCTGATAGAAATCCAAAACGGTGAAAAGTATACCATTTTACCATTCATTCCATTTTTATTCCTCATAGTTGGATTGGCGATTGCCCCTTTCTTTTTTCGAAGTTTAATAGTTCCAAAGGAGAATCCTCTTGTTGAGGTACCGAGAATTCTATCCTGGGCGGACCTTGCAACTCTTCCTAAATCTGCACATGATATTCATTTTTATGCCCCTCGCCCATTAGGCTACGCCGCGGATTACCTGAGATTCCAAGCGGAACCAAATGATATTGAAAAATTCATTGCAGACTCACCTGGATTAAAAAAAGCGGAAATATTTACATCCAGTCGCTATACGGAGCACAATGAAGATGATCCATTATGGTATAATCACAAAACGAAGAATATAAGATCATACAGGTATAATGATGATAGCTATCATAGTCAAGATAGATATATTCAAAGCTGGGAAACTGAACTGATTGTTGATGACGAAACACATAACGTGTATTTATTTAATTGCATTCGAAGATAATTTTTCTAAATTAACAAATACATGTTCTTACATTGTGAACTCATTCAAAAAGAAAGTACATTGCAAAGTAGAATCAGATGAATAGACATACTCATTCCAGAATCTTTTCCTGTTTCACAGAACATTTCACAAAAGTCAAAAATATCCATGCGATAGGCAACGATTGGCATGTGATGCATTTGTTATTGCGGTTATAGTAAAAAGGTTTATATTAATGAGTGAATAAATATAAACGATTTTGCTGTATTAAGATTTTAATACCATCAATTAATATTCACAAAAGGAGCAAAAAATGTTAAATTACAATTCTTTAAATGTAATCAGAAAGTTTCATGGATCGAAAATAACTATTCCGTTACCAGGAAGTTTTATCACTTCATTAGCGATTCTTATTCTTGCATTTCTGACGAGTCAGTCTTTTACGGATTCTAAAGTTTTCGCACAGCAGGAGATTTGTCCGTCCTGCGCATATCGGGTCAGTATTACTGGAGACTTTACACATCGAAAAGATAATGACTCGGTCGCGATTGAAGGTGCATCTGACAATGCAAAAGCTTTTCGCGAAGAAATTAACGGCAAAAATTTCACAGTTAGTATTTCGCATTTACCCGAGGGTATTTACACTATCGTAATCGGTGAGGTAGAAAACCTCCTGAACGCGTCCGGCGAAAGGTCATTTGATGTAATTTGCGGAAATAAATCACTTGCAACGGATTTTGACATTTTCGCAGCAGCTAAAGGGGCAAAAAAAGTATGCTACATAACCGGCACAGTCGAGCACGGTGACGAATCGATTAACGGCCCTATGAAAGTGACATTCGCCGCGGGTAAAAATCTCGCGAAATTCAATACATTCGAAATTAAAGCATCGACTGGCGCATCAGTTCTTGCTTTTACCGCATCAGATATGGCGGACCCATTCTCAGAAGCTGAACTTCGTGTACCTGATAAGAATGAACCTCCAGTCTGGAAAGATTACAAGAAGCCTTTGGAAACGCGTATCATTGACTTGATTAGCCGCTTGTCACTGGCAGAGAAAGTCGCTCAATTACAAAATGATGCACCGGCAATTCAAAGAATTGGTCTTCCAGCTTATAATTATTGGAACGAAGCTTTGCACGGCGTAGCTAATAATAATATCGCAACTGTTTTTCCGGAACCGGTCGGTATGGCTTCTACATGGAATCCGAAACTTCTGCATAAGGAAGGAACTGTTATCGGAATCGAAGGCAGAGCGAAATATTACGATTATGCTTCTCAAAATAACGGTAACTCAAAATGGTGGACAGGTTTGACATATTGGACTCCGAACATTAATATTTTCCGTGATCCTCGCTGGGGTCGCGGCCAGGAAACATACGGTGAAGACCCTTATCTCACCGGTACAATAGCAGTCGAATTCATACAGGGAATACAGGGTGACGATCCCAACTATATGCTGGCTATGGCATGTGCCAAACACTATGCTGTTCATAGCGGCCCGGAAGCAAGCCGTCACAGCTTCAACGCCGTACCGTCAGAGCGTGACTTATACGAGATGTACCTGCCGCAGTTCGAAATGGCCGTGCGTGAAGGTAAGGTCGCCGGAGTTATGGGAGCTTATAACGCGCTCAATGGAGTCCCCTGCTGTGCAAGCGAATTCCTACTCGATGAATTGTTACGCAAGAAATGGGGATTCGAAGGTTATGTTGTATCGGATTGTGACGCTATTCGTGACATTTCTGGTCGTAACTTCCATAATTATGTAAGTACAGCCGAAGCAGCCGCTGCCGCTGCTGTAAAAGCCGGCTGCAATCTATGCTGCGGCGGAGATTACACCGCGCTGGTTCGTTCCGTTCAACAGGGACTTGTAAGTGAAAAGGAAATTGATGTAGCTTTATATTATACTTTATGGACACGCTTCAAACTCGGCCTGTTCGATCCGGCTGATCACATC
>CAZMPL010000246.1:2979-5723 GCA_964567805.1 uncultured Pirellulales bacterium
AAGATAATGACACACCAGAACATGGTGAAGTTGCTCTTGAAATAGCTCGTCAATCGATGGTTCTTCTTAAAAATGACGGCATTCTTCCATTGAAAAAATCCAATTATAAAAAAATTGCTGTTATTGGCCCAAACGGTGATTGCAAAACCATGCTGGAAGGAAATTATCATGGTTCCGCATCACATCCGATTTCAATTCTTGATGGTATTAAGAAGTTGGCCGGTTCGGATATTGAAGTGACATTCGCTCTCGGAAGTCCAATTACCACCAATCGCAGAACGGCTATGTGGAGTCAACAGGATAATGTCACGACACGTCCATTGGATGAACTCAAAACCGAAGCTCTCCAGGCGGCAGAGAAAGCTGACCTTGTAATTTACGTCGGCGGTCTGACTCCGGCACAGGAAGGCGAAAGTTTCGACCGTGATTCGATTGAACTTCCGGAATGCCAGGAAACACTCATAAAGGCACTTTACGCGACAGGCAAACCTATGGTAATGGTAAACTGCAGCGGCTCAGCTATTGCACTTACATGGGAATCGGAAAACCTGCCAGCAATTTTACAGGCATGGTATCCCGGCCAGTCAGGCGGCCAGGCAGTCGCCGAGGTTCTTTTCGGTGAAGTAAATCCATCAGGTCACTTACCATTGACCTTCTACAGAGCCACATCAGATTTGCCGGACTTCTCGGATTACTCTTTCAGTAACCGCACATATCGTTATTTCAGCGGCAAACCTTTATACGCGTTTGGACATGGTTTGAGTTATACCAGTTTTAGTTATAAGAGCGGCAAGCTTAAATCAAAGAAAATATCAGCAGACGGTACAATTAAAGTCACATTCACAGTGAAAAATACAGGCAAACTCGACGGTGATGATGTATCACAGGTTTATTTCCGTCATGTCGATTCAGATGTACCACAACCCAAACTCGCTCTTTGCGGTTACTCACGAGTTTCTCTGAAAAAGGGAAAATCTCAAAAAGTTACAATTGAAATTCCGGCAGAACGTTTGCGCTATTGGGACACAGACAAAAAAGAATATGTAGTTGAACCGGGTAAATATGAAATCCTTGTCGGTCAGGCATCGGACGATATTAAATTGACATTACCTATGACAATAACTGCCAAATAATACAAAAAATATTATCTACTAATAAAGAGGATAATATGAAACATATTATACAAAGCATTATTGCGATTAGTATGCTTCTTTTTTTCACAAATACTATTTTTGCCGATAGTATCATGGAAGTTGATGCAACCCATGTTAAGTTGCTGCCAGGCAGTCCTTTTTATGACCGACAGGAATTGCATAGAAAGGGATATCTTGCATCTTACGAGCCGGACAGGCTGCTTTATGATTACCGCAAATTTGCAGGATTGCCGCAACCCGAAGAAGTGACAAATGGATACCCTGGCTGGGACACTTCGTGGCTTCGGGGACACATGGCGGGTCACTATCTTTCCGCTGTATCGCGTATGGCGGCAGCAACCGGAGACGAATCGTTCAGGGAAAAGGCAAACATCATGGTTTCCGGATTCGCACAATGTCAGGATGCGATAAATCAGAATGGATATCTCGCGGCGTTTCCGTCAGGAGCATTTGACCGGCTCGAAGGAAAACAGGGAGACAGCGGCGGCGTAGTTGTGCCGTATTACATTATTCATAAGATTATGGCAGGCCTGCTGGATGCACATAAATATACTGGAAATAAACAGGCACTTGAAGTCGCTGTAAAGCTGGCCGACTATTTCGATAAGCGATTAAGTGCAGTCAATCCGGAACAACTCGAAAAAATGTTTCGTACAGACGGCAGCCGGAATCCGCAAAATGAATTCGGCTCAATGAGCGATGTATTAGCCGAACTATATACAGTTACAGGTGACAAAAAATATTTAGACACGGCAAAGTTATTTAACCGCTCATGGTTCATTGATCCGCTTGCGGCCGGTGAAGACAAGCTTGCCGGACTGCACGGCAATACGCATGCAGCTCAAATTATCGGTATAGCATATTGCGCAAATCTTACCGGCGATGAGAAAGAATCGAAAGCATCTGAAAACTTCTGGAAATTAATCACTCGTGAACATTCGTTTGTTATCGGTGGAAATTCCGTCCACGAATGGATAGACAAATCCGGCGTGGAAACAGGTCCATGTATTGACAGTAACAAGGTATTACCTCCTACTACCGCTGAAAGCTGCAATACGCACAACATGCTGAAACTCACGGCATATCTTTTCGAGCGAAATCAAAACACAGAGTACGCGGATTTTTTCGAACGAGCTCTTTATAATCACATTTTGGCTTCTGTTGCACCGGACTCTGGTGCGGTAACCTACTTTATGCCAATGCATGGAGATTTTCGTACTTACCTTGAAGGTACACATTGCTGCGCAGGTTCCGGCATAGAGAATACTCCTCGCTATAATGAAGGAATATATTTTCAGAAAGATAATTCGCTCTGGATTAATCTTTATATTCCGTCCGAACTCGATTGGCGGGAAAATGGAATGGTACTCCGCCAGGAAGGTGACATAACAAACGGCGAACCTGTACGTTTCACAATCGTCAAAGCCGGAACAAAAGCAACGAAGTTGAATTTCCGTATTCCTTCATGGATTTCGAAGCCCGCAACTATCACTGTAAATAACAAAGTTGAAGAAAATGCGGCAAAACCATCTTCATATGTTTCTTTTGAACGCATATGGAAAAATGGTGATATTATTACAGCCTCGCTTC
>CAZMPL010000247.1:0-2695 GCA_964567805.1 uncultured Pirellulales bacterium
AAGAGACACCACTTTAACCTTCTACTCAATATACGCATGAGCACAAAAATTCTTCATTTATTTTATTCTGTTTGTTTTAAAATCCAGTCTGTAATGATTTTAAGTGCCTGCGGCGAAATAGTTTCCTCTAACTGTGCATATTCGGAAACATTACCCGTTTTAGCCGCTTGAAAAAGATGATTCAGGCCGGGCAATTCTTTAACTGTATAATTCTTGTTGCCGCCCTCTTTTAACGCGTTTTCAATAGCCGCAAGGTTTTCTTTCGGAGCAACCTGCAGATCCAGCGAGCCGTTAAGAGCCAGAACGGGACATTTTACTTTCATTAAAGCGTCTTTGGGGTCATAAGTCAGGAAAAAGCGGAACCATGGACTTAATAACTGTTCTAAACCTTTGTCTATCAATTCCTTATTATTGCCGACTTGTTCAGCTAAAATCGCATGAACTTTTGTCTCGATTACCTTTTCGTTTTTTTCTTTCTTTAATACATCAAATTCTTCTTTAAGGAATTTTAATTGTTTTGTGATAATTTCATCTGGTGCACCGGAACTTTTAAATATGAGTTTGTTCTGTAAATAGAGAGTTTCTTCCCCGGTCAAACCTGTACCGGCCAGCAAAACAATAAATGACACATCACCGGATTTGTTAGCGGCTATCGGCGCGATTATCCCGCCCTCGCTATGACCTACAAGACCGATTTTTTTAGAGTCAATTTCTTTGCGTGTTTTGAGATAATTCACTTCGCAAATTACGTCACCGGCAAAATCCTCGCTTGTTGAATCTGCCGCGTTTCCAGTTGAGCCGCCAACGCCGCGATCATCGACACGCAAAACAGCTATTCCGTTGCGTGTCAGGTAATCCGCTATAATCCAGAATGGTTTGTGACCGAAAATAGTTTCGTCACGGTCTTCTGCGCCGGAACCCGAAATCAAAACGACAGCGGGACATGGTTTTTCCGAACGCGGGATAGTTAATGTCCCGGCAAGCTTAATATTCGCTTCGGGATTCTGTATAGTCACTTCTTCTTCAATATAAGGATAAGGTTTCTTCGGTTCCTGCGGGCGATTTAATTTCGGAGCCTCGTTAGAACGTTTGAGTGCAAGAGGCAATGATGCGCCGCTTTGTTTTAACTGGCCGTCAATAGTTCCATCAGGTTTTAATGTCCCCTCATAGCTACCCATGATTAGTTGAACATCAAGAGTCAGCTTGTTATTTTTGAAAGATACTTTATTAACAGGGATATCAGTCGCTCCCTGGTCAGGGCTGTCCATAGTTGCAGATATCGAGCCTTGCGCATTTTTACTGATTTTAAAAACAATTCTAATCTCGCCCGTCGGAATCTTTACTGTCCCCAGCCAGATTCCAGCGATGTCACGTTCTGCCGCTGTAGTGATATTTGAAAATATTGCGAATAAAATTAACGCCGCTGTTGTTTGCAACCTGCATATTTTGTTCATTTCCATATCTCCGTTTTTTTTAAGTTGAATGTTCTATTCAACAACTACCGCGGTACCGTAAACCAGTATTTCAGCGGCGTGCTGCATAACCTCAGCAGTGGAGAATTTTAGTCCGACAACAGCGTTTGCACCAAGTTTTTTGGCTTCTTCATTCATCCTGTCGATTGCCTGCTCGCGTGATTCAGCCAATAACTTTGTATATTCCTTAACTTCTCCGCCTACAAGATTGCGCAGGCCGGCCATCATATCTTTGCCAATATGTCTTGCTCGTATCGTATTTCCCCGAACAAGACCGAGATGTTTGATTATTTTCTTATCACTTATTGTATCTGTCGTTGACAAAAGCATTTTTTCTCCTTTTTAATTATTTTTAGCCACAGAGGACACAGAGCACACAGAGGTATTATTATTTTTTATAATTTTTTTAATTTCTCTGTGACCTGCCCTTGGCATTTTCAATCTGTGCTCTCTGTGGCTTATTTTTTATCTTTCAATGTCTTTATATCTGTCTCTTTTCCAGAAATATATTCTTTCACGCAGAACAGATACGAGTAAAACCGCCAAACCAACTATCAATAAAACAAAACCAACCTTAAAGACACATTCGACTTCCGGATTTTCGAGTATTTTTTCAATAGCTTCGAAACCACCGAATATTATCAGAATAATAGCGGCTATTGAAAATATTATCCACCCAATACCAAGCTCGATTCTGTTATAAACATTATTCCAGTAATCCGTCCAGAGCTTGTCTTCCGGCTCAACGAGAGTCACTTCGTCGGTAATTGTTTTAAGATTTTTAAATCCCTGTAATTCTTTCTGACATTCAGGACAACCTTTCAGATGCTCCTCGAATCTTTTTTTCTGTTCAGAATCAAGTTCGTTGTCCAGGTAGCCCATCATCATATCTTTCCAGTCATGACATGTCATTTGGCGTACCCCCTTTCTCATCATTATTCTCTCGTCCGTCATCTATCATCCATCGCCCCTCGTCGATATCATGCTCTTGAGTGGAAGATTGATGATGACTGATGGAAGACTGACGAGTACTTAATATTTCTTCCAATTGTTTTCTTGCGTAATATAATCTGCTTGTTACGGTACCTTTATTACAAAACAGGACTTTGGCCATATCTTCATAAGACATATTTTGAAAATGCCTCAGGACAATCACTTCCCGGTGTTTTTCATCGAGTTTCCCGATAGCCTGCCATACTTTGTCTTTCATCTCGCTTCTCTCG
>CAZMPL010000247.1:2705-5716 GCA_964567805.1 uncultured Pirellulales bacterium
ATTTTGAGCTTCTGCTTCCGGGCAGCCTTCCACATCAAGTGAAGTCGCGTTTCTATACTTCCTTTTGCGAAGATGGCTTATGCACAGATTTTTCAGGATTTGATAAAACCAGGGGAAAAATCCGCAATCCGGCCTGATTTTTTTCATATTGCGAAATGCTCGAACGAATGCTTCCTGAGACAAATCCTGTGCGTCTTCACGGTTCCCCACGAATCCCAATGCAATGTAATATGCATCTTTCATATACTTGTTCACTAAAATTTCAAAGGATTTACTTGAGCCGCGACGACACATCTCCATCGCTTCCAGCTCTTCCTGGTCCACCTTGAACCGTTCTGGCTCGAGGTTTATACCGGGTTCGTTATTCGGATCTACAACCAAGTCCTTCACTTCGTATCCATATCAATATACGCACAATGAACAAGTTTCTTCAAATTTATCACATTTTTGTCATAATTATTTATATTATCCACGCTAAAAACGCAATAAATAAATTATTTACCTCTTTTATGTTACCCTATACCAAATCAAAAAAGTTGTCATTCTGAATGAAGTTTGTACTCTGCTCTGTCCCCCGGGGACTACGAAGCATAAGCTGGCTACCGAATTTGCATATTTGCACGATCAATAGTATTTGCACGGGTGGCAGCCTCAAGCGTAAGCTTGGGGATGGCTTTTTACGAGCTTTCCATCCCCATCCTGAAAAACTCAGGATGAGGCTGCCACCCACTATAAATAAATTCAGTTTTATCTTTTATAAAAACAGCTATTCCATATAAATTTCCCCGCAATACCTTGACATATTTTCCTTTTTTTTGTAATCTGTACTTTCATAGTAGAGATTATCGAATGCGGCGTTTTACATTCGGAAGGATAGAATACATTTAATTTGAGGTACGGAACTTGTATGAAACACAGGAAACATAACCTATTAATAATAGTACTGTTTTGTGTCATATTTACACTTGTTGCGGTCATTTCTCACTCTGCCATAACTGATGACTACAAAACTGTGTATTTACCGATTCCTGTAGGTATAGACTTAGAGCAAGATATTGAATCATCCATACTATTAAAAGTCGATGTGAAATCTTATAACAATATAAGTTTCAAGGAATTTATTTCTAAAAATAAAAAACCAGAAGAAACTCGATTTAAAGATTTAATCCTTGCCGTGAGAAAAAAGGATTATGCAAAAGTTATTTCGATGAGTAAAAATAATCCAGATAGGACTGAAGAAAATATGAAAGCACGTGTTAATAGTTTAAGCGATGCTTTCAGCGAAGAAGCTGTTGGGAAAGATTATAGTGACTTAAAAGTTTTTAAGCGTTTTAGCTTTGGCAATCATCTTTTATTTATTTGGAGTGCAAAGTCGAAAACAAATTTGGAAGAAAAACCATATTTTGGCTTTTTACGATTTGAAAAGAATAATTCAGGCAGCATTCTTTGGAATACAGATTATACTATTAATCCTTTATGCAATATTTTAAGAGAGTTTACTTGGAAACAAGTTGAAACGCCAGGTACATATTTACCAAGAGAATCAGTAACACTAAAATACAAGGTTCCGCTCATAGAAGACGCCCCCAAAAAACAAGCATATTTGTGTTTTGATGGTATAGTGTGCGATGTAAATGCTTATTCTGATAATATCAATTCAACAGATGAGATTGTTAGTTTTTATCAGAAATCCTATCAGATACTTCGCAATCAGGGTGTAGCTGAATTTTCAAAATACTATACTGAATCAAGCGGGAAAAAGTTTCATGACTATTATTTAAAAACAGAGGATTATAATAAATATGCACTTGGCGAGCTGATTAAAAATGAACGAAAAATCGTTTTTGTTCTTGATGGCGATCCCGTCTATATTGTTTTCTATTACAATCCAAAGTATAAAAATACCAATGATATTTTAAATCATATAAAATATGAATACATCGTTCGTGAAAGCGGAACTCTGAAATTTACTAATTTTTATTACGGCGATGCTTTTGATCAACTGCTTGGAAACGGCGAACAATTGCAAAATCCTTTTTTAAAGTTATTCATTAAAGAAATAATAGAAAAGTAAGAATTAATTTCAGGGAGAAAATTGATGAGCAATAAAAAAAAGGGTTCTGACAACCTTTAAATTCCTCTGGCTGAAAAATAATTGCCTTTATTATGCTTGATGAGGATTATATTCGGTCAATCATCAGGTTCGGCAGAGCTTTCTTTAATTCTTCCACCTGCTTATCTGTTATATTGTGACAATTGTCTATGCCAATGTATGTCAGGTTCTTGAGTCCTTTTATAGTTTCAAGGTTGGATACTTGAGTGATATAAAGATTGAGTTCTTGCAAATTTGTCAAGCTCCTTAAAGGTTCGAGATTGGATACTTGAGTGTAACCAAGAGAGAGATTTTGAAGATTGGAAAGGTTTTTAAGCGGACTTAAATCTATATTAAATCGCTCGGATAGATTGAAGATACCTAACTTAGAAAGCATTTTCATCCAAGACGGTATATCTTTTTCTGAAAATTTTATATCAAATAGAGTAAGTTCTTGCAGGTTTATAAACTTCTCAAGCAGTTTAATATCAGAAAGCTCTGTTTTTGTTAAAATACCTGAAATCTCAAGTTCAGTTATCTTTGCAAAATCTGCATCGGTCAGGGTATTTGGGTTTATTGGATTATTTGGGTCTGTTGTGAGTAGTGCAGCGGCCGCTTGTCGAATTATTGCTTCGCTTGCCTTTTTAGATTCAGAATCTACAGGCGTCCAGGTTATTGCTCTGTAAATCAATCCGGCAAGAATACAAAGGATAATAACAGCAGGGATGATGTATTTTTGCTTCGATGGTTTGTTTTCTTTCATGTTTTGTTGCGTTTCCATTTATTTATTATATCCGCAGATTTCGCAGATTCACGCAGATTAAAAACAAAAACTTTATATTATATCTGTGTCTTTCTGCGTCATACCCTTGGTATCTTCGATCTGCGGATTTCCTTTTACTATTTTCGTTATTCATCT
>CAZMPL010000248.1:0-5706 GCA_964567805.1 uncultured Pirellulales bacterium
ATTGATAGCTCAATATATTTTTATCGCCGCGTTTTAATGTTAAAGCTTTTTCATCTTTTTCTGCCTGAATACTTAGTGATGATAAACGGCTGTTCCCTGTATAAAGCTCGAATGTTCTTTTAACTCCAGATTCAGTTCTCCCAGACAATACAAACCATAATTTACCTTCTGTACCGGGTTCATATTGAACCGGAACTTCTGTTTTTTCCTGCCCTTTGACTTCCAATAAGATAAAAGACGCTTTTTCAAAATCAAATTTAATCTCATTAGTACGTACACATACAGGTGTATCAATACGAGTATAGTCCCCTGCTTCGACGGTAACTGTTGCAAGAGGTTTTGATTGAATTGGGTTAGATGGATTATTATTGGAAAAAACACATGAAGCAAGGAGAAGTATAGCTAAAAAACCAATCGTTATTGACCTGACCCGATGCATTAATATGCTCCTAATAATACAAGACAGTAAAACCGAATTATATTATTTTCCGTTTTTACATTCAAGCATATATTGTAAGATTTTAACAATCCGTAAATACATCCTCACAGCACTTCTAAATTAATATCATTAAGAAAACACCGCCAATCGAAAAATAAAAGAATACATAAATACATATATGTCGTCTGTAATCCGTATTATTAGCACTAATTATCACGTTTTATCAAAATGCAATATTAATGTAAGTTACATTTGACTTTATTACCTTTTTGTAGTTTAATTCCTTCAATCTATTTTTTGTGGCACAACTAACATTATGAACAAAATTTACCTGGAGAATATAATATGCCCCAACGTGGTGATATCCGTAAAGTTATGATTATCGGTTCAGGTCCAATCATTATTGGACAGGCGTGCGAGTTCGATTATTCGGGAACGCAGGCATGTAAGGCGCTGCGTAAGCTTGGTTATGAAATTGTACTTGTAAATTCCAATCCCGCAACAATTATGACCGATCCGGGAATGGCGGATGTAACATATATTGAGCCGCTGAATCTTCAGACAATGACGAAAATAATTGAAAAAGAAAGACCTGATGCACTTCTTCCAAACCTGGGCGGACAAAGCGGCTTGAATCTGGCCTCGGAACTGGCAAAAGCAGGAGTCCTTGAAAAATATGGCGTTAAAATAATCGGTGTACAGATCGATGCCATCGAACGCGGAGAAGACAGGATAGAGTTCAAAAAAACTATGAATAAGCTTGGAATCGATATGCCTAAAAGCGATCCGGCTTATACAGTCGAAGAAGCGGAAAAAATCGCGAAAGAGCTTGGCTACCCGGTTGTAATACGACCTGCTTATACAATGGGAGGAACAGGCGGCGGCCTTGTTTATAATGTTGATGAACTGAGATTAGTCGCAGCCAGAGGATTAGCGGCAAGTCTCGTTGGGCAAATTCTCGTAGAAGAATCCGTGCTTGGATGGGAAGAACTTGAACTGGAAGTTGTGCGTGATTCCAAAGGACAAAAAATCACCGTCTGCTTCATAGAAAATGTCGATGCTATGGGCATACATACAGGCGACTCATACTGCACAGCCCCTATGCTTACAATTGATAAAAAGCTTCAGGAAAAATTGCAGAAGTATTCTTATGATATAGTCGATGCAATTGAAGTTATTGGCGGGACAAATGTACAATTCGCTCACGATCCCAAAACAGGACGAGTTGTAGTTATCGAAATTAATCCCAGAACATCACGCTCATCCGCCCTTGCTTCAAAAGCAACCGGATTTCCAATCGCAATGGTTTCTTCCATGCTTGCCGGAGGAATGACACTTGATGATATTCCTTACTGGAGAGATGGAACACTCGAAAAATATACACCTTCCGGTGATTATGTCGTAGTTAAATTTGCTCGTTGGGCATTTGAAAAATTCAAAGGTGTCGAAGATAAACTCGGCACTCAAATGCGAGCGGTAGGCGAAGTAATGAGCATCGGTAAAAACTACAAAGAAGCATTTCAAAAAGCAATCCGTTCTCTGGAAAATGGAAGATATGGCCTTGGTTTCGCGAAAAACTTCAATAAACTCAGTATCGAAGAATTGATGACACGTCTGAACACTCCTACAAGCGAACGTCAGTTCCTTATGTATGAAGCTCTGCGAAAGGGGGCATCTCCAAAAGAACTTCACGAAAAAACATACATTAAGGAATGGTTTATCAATCAGATGGCGGAACTTGTAGCACTTGAGGAAAAGCTGCTGAAATATAAAGGGAAAAGTATCCCCGATGAACTTTTAATTCAGGCTAAAAAAGACGGCTTCGCGGATCGTTACCTGGCAAAGATTCTCAGCATTCCGGAAGTTAAAATTCGCAAACAAAGAAAAAAGCTCGGTATTGTCGAAGGCTGGGAGCCGGTCCCGGTAAGCGGCGTGGAAAACGCGGCTTATTATTTCTCCACTTATAACGCTCCGGATAAAGTCGGAATATCCAGCAACCGCAAGGTAATGATACTTGGAGGCGGTCCAAACCGTATCGGACAAGGCATCGAATTTGATTACTGCTGTGTGCACGCCGCTTTTGCTCTGCGGGAAGCTGGCATTGAAACAATAATGATAAATTGTAATCCAGAGACAGTTTCAACTGACTACGACACTTCAGATAAGTTGTATTTTGAGCCTTTAACCGTAGAAGATGTTTTAAGTATTTATGAAAAAGAGAAACCTGAAGGCGTGATTTGCCAATTCGGCGGCCAGACACCCCTTAATATTGCACGGGAGCTTGAAGAGGCCGGGGTTAATATAATTGGCACTTCACCTGACACTATTGATTTGGCGGAAGACCGTGACAAATTCAGGTTGATAATGGAGAAACTCAAAATACCAATGCCGGAATCAGGCATGGCAAGCAGTCTTGAAGAAGCCTTGACAATAGCAAAACAAATCGGATATCCGCTTATGGTGAGACCTTCTTATGTACTGGGCGGCCGCGGAATGGAAGTTATTCACGATGAGGAAATGCTCAGGCAATATGTTGTTGCCGCAGTTGAAGTAACACCCGAAAAACCGATTCTAATAGATAAATTCCTTGTTAACGCTATTGAAGCCGAAGCAGATGCCATTTCCGATGGCAAAGAAGTCTTTGTCCCTGCGGTCATGGAACATATTGAACTTGCCGGCATACATTCGGGGGATTCCGCCTGTGTCATTCCTTCGGTTTCAATTCCCCAAAAACATATCGATACGATATGCGAATACACAAGTAAAATTGCAATAAAATTAGGTGTCGTTGGACTGATGAATATGCAGTATGCGATTGCTGAAGATGTTGTATATGTACTGGAAGCCAACCCAAGAGCATCACGAACTGTTCCATTAGTATCTAAAGTTTGCGGCATTTCAATGGCTCGAATTGCAACGCAGATTATGCTCGGCAAAAAAATCTCGGAAATGAAACTGGAACACAAGAAAATACCGCATTACGGTGTTAAAGAATCGGTATTTCCATTCAATATGTTCCCTGAAGTCGATCCTCTTCTCGGCCCGGAGATGCGTTCAACCGGTGAAGTACTTGGACTTGCAGACTCCTACGGCCTGGCATTCTTCAAGGCAGAGGAAGCGACACAGCAGCAATTACCTTTAAGCGGAACCGTCCTGATTACCGTCGCTGACCCGGATAAAACTTCAATTGCTGAAACAGCGAAAGCGTTTAACAAAATTGGGTTCAAAGTATTAGCTACAGAGGGAACACATAAGTATCTGTCGGAAAAAGGTATAAAATCAGAGCAAATTTTCAAAGTCTATGAAGGCAGACCAAATATAGTCGATGCAATAAAGAACAAGGAAATTCACCTGATAATCAATACTCCTGTTGGCAAGCAAAGTAAAACTGACGACTCTTATATCAGAAAATCCGCGATAAAATACAAGATTCCTTATATTACAACAACAACAGCAGCGGCTGCTTCAGTAAAAGGAATCGCCGAAAGACAAGGCAAAGAACCAAAGGTTAAATCCCTGCAAAGCTATCATGCAGGCATTAAATAAGTTCTCCTCTGCTTTTGTGAATTCGTGCAATTTTTTATGATCCAGGCCGATTTCGTGGTCAGTTAAATAATACGTCAGATTGATAGCCTATGGATCAGAAGAATGTAAATCTGCGCGAACACGCAAACTGCTGCAGCAAAGTTTGAAATATTTACTCAACGGGCATCTGTCCTTGATATTACTTTTACGATTTTTCAGACCCGCGAATATCGGATCAATCGTAAAAGAAGTTTTAATATTTGCTTTGGAGTCGAGGAAGTGTTTATTAAAATGCTATTCTTTTACGAAATTATTAATTTGTGTTGCCGCATTTTCTCTTTTCGCGACTGAGCCATCCATCTCGATAAATGAATCGACAAGCTTAACCAACTCGTAATCAGGTTCAATCTTTCCATATTGCAGAGCAACATTTACATACGCAGAATCGAATCCATATTCAAGTGCCCTGCTCAAATATGCTCTTGTAATTCCTATGCCGCGTTTCAATTTAATACATGCTATAGATGGTCGTATCAAACAATGTACGCCGGACATTTTTCGATCTCGTGTTATTTTTCCTGCTGCCTCGAAAATAACATGAGTAGTTGCAGGGACATTATCTCCTTTTTGCAATTCAGAAACAACGGGACATGCTTCCAGTTCAAAAAATATCTCTTTAGGTTTAAAGCCGTAATCATTTACAGCTTTTTCAAAAATCTTTTTTGCAGACTTATATAAATGGTCAGATTGATTATCATTCTTGAGTAATATAACAATACTAAAGTCATAATCTTTTCTCATTGCAAGTATGCCATCAAGTCTATCCGGAGTAATTGAGCTTAATAAAGGCGGCTTAACTTTTTTACCGCTTTCATACCAACTCTTTAATCCTTCAATTAGAACTTTATTATCGCCGCAATCAATACATATCGGAATCTTATAACCATACTTCCGAATAAGACGAGCGTATTCTACGACCATATCGATTGCCATCTGTTGATTATTTTTAAAGAATGCATCCAGGTTAACAGCGATATAGCCAGCATCGTTCAATGCCTGCGATTCGATCATTGCAAGAATATAATCAAGAAATCCGCCAGGTTTCGAATAAGCTTCTTTTCCAGAATCATGAAGCTCTTTCATAACTTTACCGGTTTTGGGTACGAGGGAATTGATTAAATCTCCTATCGAAATAAAAGACGGTTTTCCATTATGATCCCTGCCGAACCAGTCATTAAGAATAGAAGATGTATGCTCAAGACTATGAATTCTCGGATTATTTATAGTCATTTTCCATTTTTCGATTCCACCCGGCACAGAAGCGGCTGCGTTATAAATACGCTCACCGATACAAACAATATCAAGATTATTGCCGCAATAACCATCTACAGTCGCGTCACCGCATGGAGCATTTGAAAGACCTTTTTCGCAGCCCCCTATAGTACAAAGACTGAAGTTTTCCGGAAGAAAGCAATCGCCGCACATATCGCACTGAAACATTATATGTTTGAACGAATATTCGAAAGCACAGAAAGAATTGTAAACAAATCCTTTGTTCTTTTTCGTACCAAGACCTGACATTACTTTACCCGCGACACGATAACCCGTGCTTTCAGGCTCAAACAGATGCTTATGAAAAACATCGAAAAACTTATGTTTTAATTTTTGCTTCGGTTTTGAAAAAGCAGTACGTTGTCCGGATTCATCATAAAGATAGAAACCATCTTTTTTCGGCCAGTAGA
>CAZMPL010000249.1:0-5666 GCA_964567805.1 uncultured Pirellulales bacterium
CGCACGATTCGAATTATCTCTTCAATGAATTTATTGAATTGATGGAAAAATGCTAACCTGCTGTTTCGCCAGCCGGAGCGGTTGACAGAAGTGTTTTGTATTTGAAAGAAGGCTTTTCCAACGAGGAATAGTCATACAATACCACGCTAAGAGGAGTTATTTCATACCACATCCTTACAACTTTTCTTTCGTAATCCTTGCTTGTAGGCCACCATGGCAAAATAGCATCCTTTCTCCTTATGCCTATTTCCATATCATTAAGTTTACCCGCGACCAAAAAAGGCTGGCCTATTTTCAAATAAACTCCTTCACTTGAAACTTCATCATGAACCGGTACTTGGAAACTTACCCTTGCTTCAGGTCTCTTGGCGCTTCCTAATCCTGCCTTGAATGAGAGGTTTATTATTCCACTGTCATAAATAGTAGCGTTTCCCTCAAAACTGCTTTTTACCGATTCTAGGCTAAAGGTTTGTACAAGATCTCTTCCCGCTAAAACATAAGATGGGATAGGAAGTTTTTCATCTTCGCTCAGGCTGCCTTTTTTCCCATTGGAAAGAAGTATATCCGTCTGGTACAAATGCTGAACATACCCATAACTTTCTAAAACATCCAGGGTTGCCTTCAGTGTAAACGCTGATGTATCTATTTCAGTTCCCCAGACTGATCCCATGTCCGCTCTTGCCCTGAGTCTCGCCGCTGCTCCCGGAAGAATTGAATCCGAGGTTACCGCGCCAAGGTCTCCGCTGGTTGTTTGAAGACGCATATTCATCGAAGAAGCATAATCCTGCGCCTTATCTCCAAAATCACTTGAAGCGCTAAATCTTAACAATACCTGCGGCGGAAGCCTGTCAGCGTTTCCGAGCAGCTCTTCCAGATAACTTAGCTGCGGCTTATTCTTAAGAGAAACAACTATCTGGTTAATGCTGGGAAATGAGCTTATCGCCGCGTCTTTTACCTGCTCCTTTATAAGCTTCTCCAAAGCGGCGGTATCCGCAAACTCTACCTGGTAAAACAACGTGTAGGTATTATCCTCATTGACAGTAAAAAAAGATTCTTCTTTTCTTGGTGGATGGATTTGCAGTTCAACGCCGGATTCTTCCTTATATTTCTTTACTAAATCTTCCTGCCGCTGAATTATTTCTGTGGATTTGTCTTTTATGAAATCTGTTTTGAAAAAATCCCCGCAACCTCCAACTATTATAGCAAGCCAGATAGCAAGAATAATCCTTAATGATGATTTGTGACTCATTTTTTCATTTCCTACTAACAATGATAAAATTATAAGGATTCTATCTTTATAAGTTTTCTTATTATAGTTCTTATCGTAAAACAAGCAATAAAAGATTTAATTTTTTCTCTGTTTTTGAGGTCATTGAATTGATAGGAAAATTCTGTTTGTTTTTATTTACAGACAGGATTTACAAGATTTACAAAGATATTTATTCCTTTTTATCTCCCCTGGAGTCCAAGATATCTGTTATCTCGTTTTAATTTTAAAAATATTCATAATTTATGTGGTTTTTGGGGCTTTTTTTAGCATTTTCTTAGAAAATAAGTAGTCACCACAATTGACAATGCTATTCTTTATAATGTAGTCTATTATAATCATTCTGTCGATTTTTCACGCAAGGAGATTGATTTGTTTTTCGTAAGGTTATTTTTAAAAGGAGAGAAAATGGAAAAAAGAAAAACAATCATTATCTGCATTTCAATTTTAGTGTTTTTAGGTTTCGTAATAACAGGATGTGGAGGTAAAAGTGATGAAGATAAACTGGAAGAGTTGAATGAGCGAATGGAAAACGCAAAAAGTCCTGAAGATATTGAAGCTATCGCCAACCAAATCGAAAAACTCGAAGCGAAGATAAAAAGCAATGTAAAAACGAAAAAGGTTGAACTTGGAAAACAAATTACAGATATGGAAAAATGGGATTCGTGCAAATCCAAAATAGCACCAATAGAATCTGCTATCGATACGTTTTTGCTGAATACAAACTATTATCCCAAAACTCTTGATGAATTAATAGTTAATCCTGGACTTAACGGCTGGGCTGGACCTTATCTTAAAGAAAAACAATTATATGATCCCTGGGATAATCCTTATACCTATCTTCCATACAAAGGCGGCTATGATTTAATAAGTTATGGAGCCGATGGAGTAAAGGGTGGTGAAGGTTACAATCAAGATATTTATAATAAATAGTTAAATTTAAGGATATTTTGTTTTTAATAAACTATAAATTATAAAACACTTTATGAAGGGAAAGAAAAATGAATCGAAACAATCAAAAAACATTAAGACAGGTTATATCAGCATATGTCATAGTATTTCTCTATGGCTGCTTCATAAATTCAAGCTTTGCAGGAGAAGGAGATACTTATCTCGAAGCTATTTCTTTGTCTTACAATATGGAATATTCAGCATCTATAAGCTCAGAGTTTACTCCTGACTATTATATGGTTAAAGTACCAGCGAAAGGCAGACTTGTTGTTAATGTATATGACATAAATCTTCCTAATATTTATGACGATATCCATCTCTCTATTTTCCGAGTAACACAAAATTCAGTTGGTCAGGAATATATTGTTTATGAGAACTTGGTAGCTGAATCTAAAAATGATTATATAACATCTGAAAAAATTGATATTCCCGGTTTAGAAAGAGGAATATATTTTCTTAAAGTCTGGCCTGAAGATTTTGCTATTTATGAATTTCAAAAAGCAGATTATAAAATAAAAGCTGAATTTTCGTTTCTTCCTCCTGTAGTAAGTGACGATATTGGGGATCAGAAAAAGTATGCTATTCCTATAGTGAATCAATTACCAACAGTCTGTACTCTGTCCGACAGTAACGATATTGACTATTTCGAATGTCAACTACCCGATTATGCTAATATGACACTTGAACTAACTAACGTAACAGGAAGTAATGTACACTATGAGTTATATACTGCTTCAGATATCCTTGTTTCACCAACCAATACAATTCAATCATTTTATTATGAGGAATTGAGTCCTGGACAATATTTTATAAAAATATTTGGAGATGGTTCGGCCGATTATACTCTCACTGCAACTCAATGGTTTTCTGGTGCAAGCGATGTTAAAGACGATGTAGGCAATAATCTTTCTCATGCAATGCCATTGCTGACAAGTAATCCTTCCGTTTTCTGTCTACAGCCTGATGATAGCGATGTAGATATTTTTTGTATATATCAGCCTAAAGACGGTATTGTTACAGTCGATGTTTTTAACATATTAAATTGGCACTATAATGATGATATTTTAGTACAAATTCTTGACGAATACGGCAATACAATAGTAGAATCTGACAACAGTAGAGGTACTACTGAACATATTGATAAGTATCTTCCACGGGGACAATATTTTGTAGCTGTATACAGTAAGGCTTATGATGATGGTGTTGTTTATACAATTCAAGTAGAAACCACAGTCGATGATGTTGGTGATGCATTTAATCAGGCAATGCAAATTCATTCGACCCCTTATGTAGAAGCATCTTATGGCTATCCTTATGTTGGTTTGATTGATAAACCGGGTGACGTTGATATTTTTCAGGTTATCTTAAAAGATGAGGGATATATTTACCTCAAATTGGATCGTATGCTTTATTCAAATATCGACATGCAACTATTAGATGCAAATTATAACCTTTTACAATCAGGAACAAAAACCGGAACTCAAATGGATGTAATATACTTGGATAATTTGGAAGCAGGTGTATATTTTATTAAAGTATATTCACCAGATAATTTATTAGGCCAATATTGTTTAATACCTTATACTAGTACGGAAACATCGATAATCATTGATGATATTGGAGATAATATGTCCCGTGCTTTACCGCTTATTCCTTACAGAAGAGTTAATGGTTATCTATGGGATGATAACACAATTGATTATTTCACTTTCACCCTTGATTCGATTCAGAATTGGGTTCGTTTAAAAGTCAACAATCAAAATGTTCAGGGTAATAGTGATCTTAAATTATGTGTGTATAATGAATTTGGAATTGAAATTGGAAAATCTGAAAATACTACTCCTATGGATGAAATTGTTGAGCTTGCAGATTTAGGTCCAGGAATATATTATGCTCGAATTGATCCGACTGGTTCTTATCAAAGGTACAATAATATTCAATATAGCATTATCCTTGAAACTGATGTAGCTCCACTCCCAAGTGCAGGTCTTTCTATGCATGTTGACGTAAATGGTACTCCAGGAGAAATAATTTATACTACTTTGATACTCGATAATAAATTACCTGAAGAAATAACAAGTATGTCAGCCGGAGTCCAGTTCGATCCTAATATCCTTGAACCTGTTGGAATAAGTAATTTAGGATTAACTCAAAACCAGTTAAATGCTCAAGTGCGGTATTCGAGAAGTGAAAATACAATGTCTGTATCAATGAATACTTTTTCAACTATTGAAAGCGGGGAATTATTAAACCTTATTTTCAGGATAAAACCTGATGCTGTTTCTGGAGAATCTTCAATATTGACATTACTAAGCCCGACTCTTAATGGTGCAATTGTACATGGAACAGATGGCCTTGTTACAGTCATTAATTCAGTTCCATGATAATATCCAAAACTTGTATATAGATAAAGTATAAAGAAGACAAGTTTTTGAATCTATACGTCATTTAATTAAATGACGGGTTTAGAGTTGAAATCTGGTGGATTTTATGTTATATTCCTGAAAGTAAAGATAGTTTTACTGTCTTAATATTGATTATTACTTCAGGAGATTAACAGGTTTTTGGAGGTAAGAAAATGCAATTCGCAAAGGACAAAAATGATAATGTATGTTTAAATCAAGGTTGTTGTAAAAGCAGCAAGTGGTCACAACTTTTATTACCAATATCTGGTATGGTATTTCTTGCCGGATTAGTTTTGAATAATTTATTTGCTGCTAACACGGCTACAGATGCCAATACACCAGCGCCAGCACCGAAAAGTATTATCGCCGACGGCGCACAGGTGAAACTGGTTTCAAGTGCTTTCAGCTTCACAGAAGGTCCCGCAGTCGATAAAGACGGCAATATCTACTTCACAGACCAGCCAAACGATAAAATATATAAATGGTCCTGCGAAGATGGCAAAATTAGCGTTTTTCTTGAAAAAGCAGGCAGAGCCAACGGTATGTTCTTCGATAAAGAAGGAAACCTTTACGCTTGTGCCGATGAGAAAAATGAGCTATGGAAAATAGATAAAGACGGCAAAGTCACTGTTCTTGTCAAAGATTTCGAAGGCAAGCTTCTGAACGGCCCGAACGATTTATGGATTTCACTGTTGACCGGAGCGATTTATTTTACCGATCCCATGTTTGCAAGAAATTACTGGACAAGAGACAGACAGATACAACAGCAAGCCGGACAGCAGGTTTATTATCTCAGTCCTGACAGAAAAACAGTTAAACGCCTTACTGATGATATGAGACAGCCGAATGGAATCATTGGTACATCCGATGGTAAAACTCTTTTTGTCGCCGATATGGGAGCGAATCAGACTTTCAAATATAAAATTAATGAAGATGGTTCAATTTCTGACAAGACACTGTTTTGCAGAAACGGTTCGGATGGAATGACCATCGATGAAGAAGGAAATATTTATCTGACCGGAAACGGCGGGGTGACAGTATTC
>CAZMPL010000250.1:0-5662 GCA_964567805.1 uncultured Pirellulales bacterium
ATATTGGTTCATCGAACGGAGTAAAGTTTGGGCGTGGCCGTTTGAAAATTGGTGATATTCATACGCCGTCGCTTATTAAGCATGTTAAGAGCAATTCGATTAAAGATGGTATTATAATTATTGATGCGCCTCCGGGGACATCATGTCCGGTTATACAGGCGCTAAAAGGAAGTGATTTTGTTTTGTTGGTAACTGAGCCTACGCCGTTCGGGTTGAATGATTTGAAATTAGCGGTTGGAATGGTAAGAGAGCTTGAAATTCCGTTTGCGGTTGTGATAAATCGAAGCGACCCGAACGAGAAAATGGTAAATGAATATTGTCGCCAGGAGAATATAGAGGTTATTCTTGAAATCCCTGAAGAACGGCGAATTGCAGAAGCTTATTCAGTTGGAACAATGATTATTGACGCATTACCTGAGTTTAAGAAAGATTTTATAGAATTATATGAAAGAGTTAGTAGTAATCAGCGGTAAGGGCGGCACGGGAAAAACGAGCATAGCGGCGGCGTTTGCGTCTCTTGCGAAGAACGCGGTTTTCGCGGATTGCGATGTTGATGCCGCGGATTTGCATTTAATTCTATCGCCGCAAGTGAAACAAACAACAGATTTCACCGGCGGCAGGCAGGCTTTTATTGTTTCTGAAAAATGTGTCGGCTGCGGGAAATGTAAAGCGTTATGCAAATTCGGTGCGATAAATTATAGCGTTCAAAAAGGATACGCCGTAGATTCGATTTCGTGCGAAGGCTGCAAGGTATGCGTTGAGTTCTGTTCTGTTGGCGCGATAGAATTCAACGATGTAATTAACGGCCAATGGTTTATTTCTGACACAAGATTTGGAACGCTTGTTCATGCGAAATTAGGTATTGCGCAGGAAAACAGCGGTAAGCTGGTAAGTCTTATACGTAAAGAAGCAAAACGAATTGCGCAGGAACAGAACAATGATTTGATAATTATTGACGGTTCGCCGGGTATTGGTTGTCCTGTAATTGCTTCGATAACCGGTGCGAATTTGGTTGTTTTGGTTACAGAACCTACAATGTCGGCTCAACATGACCTCGAAAGGGTTATTGAATTAATCGGGCATTTCAAAATACCTGTGGTGGTTTGTATTAACAAATTCGATATAAATACAAAAAAAGCAAAAGAAATAGAGACAAAATTGAATTACAAAGGTATAAATGTCGCGGCTATGATTCCGTATGATAACGTAGTTACGAAAGCTCAGATCGCCGGGCAAAGCATAGTCGAATATACGAACGATGGTATAACAGAGAATATAAAGTCGCTCTGGAAGGTTGTTTTAAACGTTTTAAATGTTAAGGAAAATAATTAATGAACAATATTAAGAAAAAAATCCTCGTAATGAGCGGCAAAGGAGGAGTTGGAAAAAGTACGGTGGCCGTAAACCTCGCAGTATGGTTGTCAATGCAGAATAAAAAAGTAGGTTTGCTTGATGTTGATATTCACGGCCCGAGTGTTCCGAAACTGCTGAACCTCGACAAGGAAATGATTCAGGGAAGAGATAATGAAATTGAGCCGGTGCGATACAGTGACACGCTAAGTGTAATGAGTATCGGTTTTATGCTGCCGGATGACAGCAAACCGGTAATTTGGCGCGGGCCGATGAAGCACACCCTTATAAAACAATTTGTAACAGATGTTCAATGGGGCGAGCTTGATTACTTAATTGTTGATTGTCCGCCAGGCACAGGTGATGAGCCGCTTTCTATCGTACAGTTGCTTGAGAATCCTGACGGTGCTGTTATTGTCACGACACCTCAGCAGATTGCGGTTATAGACGTAAAAAAATGTATAACATTTTGCAGGCAGTTAAATCTTCCTGTTCTTGGTGTTGTCGAGAATATGAGCGGCTTGATTTGTCCGCATTGCCAGAAGAAAGTCGATATATTCAAAAGTGGCGGCGGCGAGCAATTGGCACTGGATTTTAATGTGCCGTTTCTCGGAAGGATTCCGATTGATACTGAAATGGTCGCAGCCTGTGATTCCGGGCAGCCTTTCATGAATCCTGATAATAAAAGTATGACAGTGCAAATTATCGAATCAGCTTTTAAGCCGCTGATTGAAGCCAATGAAAACAATCTATCGGAGAAAAATAAAATGAAAATCGCTATTCCATTAACAAATGGTATAATTTCGTCGCACTTCGGACATTGTGAACAATTCGCAATTATTGATGCAGATAAAGATGAAAAGAAAATCATTAATATCGATTTGATAACACCACCTCCTCATGAACCAGGTCTTTTGCCAAAATGGCTTGCTGAAAAATCAGTAGAGCTTGTAATCGCAGGCGGCCTGGGACAAAGAGCACAGAGTTTGTTTCAGGAAAATAATATTAACTTAATAATCGGAGTCGTTGGTAATTATACACCTGAAGAAGTTGTTGAGTTGTATTTGAATGATAATTTGCAGGGTGGCCAAAATCTTTGTGATCATTAAACTATTATACCATGAGTTGTAATGTTAATATAACTGTTATCGTTGATAATACCACGCTGCGTGATGACTTAATTACTGAGCATGGCCTGTCGTTATGGATTGAATACGACGATAAAAAGATTCTTTTTGATGCCGGCCAGAGTATTGCGGTTATAAACAATGCGAAACAACTTGGAATTTATTTGGCGAGTACAGATGCGATTGTATTAAGTCACGGTCATTATGACCATACAGGCGGCTTATATGATATTCTTGATATTGCGCCCAAAGCAAAGATTTATTTACATCCTTTAGCGATTGAACCGAAGTTCAGTCAGAAAGCATCGGATGTCAAATTTATCGGTATGCCCGACTCCGCAAAGAAAGTCATTGAAAGTCGTCATGTTATATGGACAGTAACGCCAGTGACTTTATTTCCCGGTATGATGATAACCGGACAAGCTCCGCGTGTTAACGATTTTGAAGATGTAGGAGGATATTTCTTCCTTGATGAAAGTTGTCAGAAACACGATGACTTGCTGGATGATCAGACGTTGTTTATAGAATCGTCTAAAGGCTTGATAGTTATTTTGGGTTGCGCTCATTCGGGAGTTGTGAATATACTCGGTTATATTAGTGAATTAACAGGCTGCAAAAAAGTGTACGCTGTAATCGGTGGTATGCATTTATTAAACGCGAGTCAGACAAGAATTAATAATACAATAGAAATATTTAAAAAATATGAAATTCAAAAAGTTATTCCTTTGCATTGTACAGGTCAAAAGGTGATGGAACATTTTGAAGGTATTTTTGGTGATAAATATTTTCTTTCAGGTGCTGGTGATAAAATCAGCTTTTAGCGGTCGGTTAGTACTAATACAAGATAAAATTTGGAGAATATTATGGATAAATTAGTTCCCGCAAGAGTATTTCTGACAAAGGGGGTAGGCAGACACAGATATCGATTGAAATCGTTTGAGGATGCACTGAGAAAAGCAGGTGTGGCTCAACAGAACCTGGTTCAAGTATCATCGATACTTCCGCCAAATTGCAAAATTATTACCCGTGAACATGGATTAAAATCTCTTGTTCCGGGTCAGATATCTTATTGTGTTATGGCAAGGTCAGATACAGATGAACATGGACGTATAATTGCGTCATCTATAGGTATTGCTGTTCCCAAGAATAGAAACAACTGGGGATATATCAGTGAAGTGCATGGCTATGGTATGAATCAGCATGAAGCCGCAGATATGTCAGAAGATCTTGCGGCCGATATGCTTGGTACCACTCTTGGTCTTGAAGTTGACCCGAACCAGGCATGGTCAGAAAAAGAGCAGGTTTATAAAGCAAGCGGCCTGATCATCAGAACCTCAAATATTACGCAGACATCCATGGGACTGGAAAGCTTCTGGACGACAACGGTCGCTATTGCAATGTTATTACTTGATTGAAAAAAGGCTTCTGCAAAATTGTAGTTATACAATTTAATGGTTCTAAAAGATAAAAGACAAATATTTTTTAAGGATAAATCTAATGTATAGTCACAAAGTTATCAAAACTGAATTTGCCCCTGCCGCGATAGGACCTTATTCACAGGCTGTTTGTGCGGGTAATATGGTATTTGTCTCAGGGCAGCTTGGTATTGATCCAAATACAGGGCAATTGGTTGACGGCGGGATAGAGTCCCAGACGCAGCAGGCCCTTGAGAATGTTAAATCCATACTTTCTGCCGAAGCTCTTGCTCTGAAAAATGTTGTACAGGTACAGGTGTTTCTTGCTGATATTAAAGATTTTGCCGCAATGAACGAAATTTACGCGAAGTATTTTACACCTCCTTACCCGTCACGTGCTGCTTTTCAGGTTGCGGCTTTGCCCAAAGGCGGCATGGTTGAAATTATGGCTGTAGCTGTAAAATAAAATAGATATAAACTTATATTTAGAAGAATTATATTCTGAAGGCAAAATAGAAGTTGCAGCAAAACATAACCAGCTTTATTATAAAGCTGAATCGCATTTATAATAGCGAAGAAAAAGGTTTTTTTTATGCCAAGACCAAGAAATTGCAGACGTGTAGGAAGAAAACCGGCTTCGAATTATTTCAAGCCGCGGGGAATTCCTTTGTCTGCATTGGAACTGGTAAATTTGACTTTCGATGAGCTTGAAGCAATTCGATTAGCAGACCTTGATGGAATGTACCAGGAAGAGGCTGCTGAGAAAATGAACGTTTCACGCCAGACTTTCGGCAGGATAATCGAATCGGCGCATAAGAAAATCGCCGATGCGCTGGTGAATGGAAAAGCACTTTCTATCGAAGGCGGAAATATCCAGCTTGATGAATCCAATACAGAAAACAATTCTTCCGAATTTACTGGTAATTGCTGTCGAATAAAACTACAAGGCGGTGAACATAGGCAGGACGAATAATAATTTTTTACAACCGGAAACCTGCGATAGCGGTTTTGCAGTTTGGACATTTGGAATCTTTTATATTATTTTTGACAATTCGATAACCTAATCGTTCTATCAGTAATTGATTGCATTTATAACAAAATGTATTTTCCGATTTCGAGCCGTAAACATTTCCGATATAAATATAATGCAATCCTGCTGATTTGCCAATGTCGTATGCTTTTTCAAGGCTCTCCGTTGGCGTAGGTACGGAATCGAGATATTTATATTGCGGATGAAATCTGCTTATGTGCCACGGTACGTCTGGTCCTGCGTTTTTAACAAGAAAATCAGCGAGCTTTTTTAATTCTTCTTCGGAATCGTTTTCGCCGGGAATCAGCAAAGTTGTAATTTCCATCCAGATTTTAGTTTTTTGGGCGATATAGGAAATCGTATCGAGTACAGGTTGTAAGTGACTTTTGCAAAGTCGTTTGTAAAAGTCTTCGCTGAATGCTTTCAGGTCAACATTTATGCCATCGAGCCAGTTGGCCGCAAAGTCAATCGCTTCGGTAGTCATATAGCCGTTACTTACAAATACGTTCGCAAGGCAGTTCTCTTTTGCCAATTGGCCGCAATCATTGCAGAGCTCCATGAATACAGTTGGTTCGGTATATGTATATGCAATACTTTTGCAGCCATCGCGTTTTGCGGCGGCTATGATCAGTTCAGGATTTATTGCCTGACCGTCGATTGCTCCGTCTTCTGAAGGGGGTTGGCTTATTTGCCAGTTCTGGCAGAATTCACAGCGGAAATTGCAGCCCATCGCGGCAATG
>CAZMPL010000251.1:0-4428 GCA_964567805.1 uncultured Pirellulales bacterium
GAAGGCTGCTGGTTTTGCGCGATTGCTGCAATTGACAGAAAAAAGAAGAAAAATGCACAAACTAACGATATTTGATGTTGTTTCAACATAATAAAACCTCCTTAATAAATCCTGCAATCATTATCAATACAGGTTCTTTTCTGAAACATACTTACATAACAATTAAATATACCAATCCATGATTCTAAAAAAAAGTTAAAAAATATTTAAAATAGTATTGACATTACTTTACGATAATTGTACTATTGTATTAGTACAATTAACAGTTATACAGAATCAGACTTGAAAGGCAAAACAGTGCAGATTCGCGTATCAACAAACGACGGCATACCAATTTACTTGCAGATTATCAATCAAATCAAGTACATGGTAGCGTCCGGGCGGCTGGAACCGGGGGATAAATTACCGCCGGTACGAAAATTGGCCGAGCAGCTCCTGATTAATCCCAATACAGTCGCGCGTGCATATCGAGAGCTCGAAGCGGCTAATGTTCTCAACACGCGCCAGGGATCGGGTGTTTTTGTATCAGATGGAGGTTCGCCGCTCGCGCGTAAAGAACAAAAAAGGATACTCAGGGAACGTATCGACCTGCTTCTTGCGGAAGCGAAACAAATGAACATTACAACAGAAATGGTAATCGAGCTGATACAGCAGCAAAGTGAGCTTATAAAATAGGGAGACATTGCAATGAGTGAATATGTGATTGAAATACAGGGACTATCACGCAAATTCGGAAAAAAGTTTGCATTGCAGGATATTGATATAAAAGTTCCGCGAGGAATTGTATTGGGACTTGTCGGGGAAAACGGAGCGGGAAAAACAACGTTAATCAAACACCTGCTCGGGCTTTTAAAAGCACAAACCGGAACGGTACGTATTTTTGATAAAAATCCGGTTGAGGACCCGGAGGGAGTCCTCGGTCGAATCGGTTATCTTTCAGAAAACCGGGAAATGCCGCAATGGATGAGCATCAACGAATATATTCGTTATACGAAAGCATTTTATCCCGGCTGGGACCAGAATTATGAAGATGAATTAATTAAAAGTTTTGACCTCGACAGGAATCAATTGATAAAGCACCTCTCGCGAGGCCAGCGTGCAAAAGTAGGCCTGCTTGCTGCACTCGCTTATAAACCTGACCTGCTTTTGTTCGATGAACCTTCATCCGGTCTGGACCCGGTTGTGCGGCGTGACATGCTGACCGCTATCGTTCGCACGATCGCTGAAGAAGGCCGCACTGTAGTGCTATCATCTCATTTACTCGATGAAGTCGAACGAGTAGCTGATAAAGTTGTAATGATTCACGCCGGACGGATTGTCTTGAGTGACACACTGGAAGATATTCGACTGGCGCATCATCAGTTAATTGTGAGATTCGAGCAAAACCAGAGTAAAAAACCAGTACTTCCCGGAATGCTGAGCTGCGAAGGCGGCCCGATGGAATGGTCGTATATCTGCAAAGAGAAATTCGATATTCTGAAAACAGCCGTACAAAATCTGAAAGGCAATATTGTCGAATCCACTTCGCCGAGTCTTGATGAGATTTTCGTAGCGAGAGTAAAAGCGGATCATATTTATTAGGAGAAGATATCATGCAGCCTTATATAAAAGCTATGACCTGGGCATTCTGGCGAGAGAGACGATTTGTTTTCATTTTGTTCATTCTCATGTCAATCGCTTTTAGTATGCTCGTACGCCGTTTCAATCCAATCTTTGAAAAATATGGGCCTACAGATGTAATAACTGTATTAGCAATAACTATCGAATTATTGCACTTATGCATTCTCATAATTGCAGGATTAGGCTCTTCTGTAATGCACATCAAAATCCCTGATCATATTTTTATAAAACCTGTCTCGTCACGTTTTCTGGTAATGATGTATTTAATTCTTTCTATTTTAATTGCAGTTTTAATTCACCTTGCAGCAGTGGTGATATATAGATTTATTGGACATTTGGACTGGCCGGTTATCACCCCTTTGATATGTCTGATATCAATAATTATCTGCGCTTATGCTTCATTCTGGAGCTTTTCTGATACTCCATTTCTTTGCGTTATAATAACTACACTCATATGCGGATTTATGTTTATTCCTTTCATGGAATTCGTTGTACAGAGGCAGGTTTCACTTCAATATTTCCTTTTCAATATTATGCCGTATTTGTTAATTGTTGACATAATTGCTTTAATAATTTCATTTAAAGCTGTCAAACATGCACGTTACGGCGAAAAGCTTCGCTCGGCAGGATTTTGGGAACTAATCTATATAAAATTGAAAAATTTAATACCCGGCAAAAACTGGAAATTAAATACACCTCAAAAGGCTTATTTCTGGCTTACATTTCGCTCAGGGGGTATGATTATTCCAGCATTAAATATACTTTTTATTTTAATATCTTTTCTTATATTTATATTCGTACCTGCCGCTGAAAAAAGCCTGGAAGTATTCGCTTGCATAAAAGTTTTCGGATTTATAAATTTATTTATGTTACCTATCTTCGGAACTTTCATGTTTCACCAGGAAGATATGACACATGGGATTTCATATCAAATCGCAACTCGACCAATAAGTGATTGCTCTATAATTACAACTATATTGAAAGTATTTGCGACTTGCTATTCAATTGGCTGGATTATTTACTTAATCGGATTTAGCATAATATTATTATTACTCAAAGCAATGGGACATTTCGAACTTACTGAAAATGTTTTGACTGACATAAATCACATCAAATCATTTTTATCTTTTCCTCTAATACTACTAATTCCTTTAGGTATCTGGGCGGCTGCCGGTTTGTTCGGATCCGTTTTTATGACAGGAAGAAAACGGATTATTGCATTATTTATTGCTATTTTCTTTAACACCCCGATTATTATTACTCTTTTATTCGCCTTCACCGGTGAAACATTCAAATATATATTCATATCAACATTGATATGGTTATTATTAATTGTAAGCATTGGCGGTACAATATTAGCTATGATTTATGCAATCCGCAGACATCTTATATCTATACGATTTGTTTTATTTTTATTTGCCGCATATGTTTCATTTTGCATTATTATCTTACTATTAATAAATCTCAGTTTTTTTGTCAAACCAGGAATTGTAATATTTTTGTTTGGAACAATGACTCTGCCCTTCGCGCCATTTGCGACAGCACCATTGGCGTTATACTGGAATCGTCATAGATAATATGATCCAGTTTTTAGCTGAATCACTTTAATATGCCAAATTTAAATGCTTCACATATTAAAGTCGCGGCAAGCACTACTACTATGCCCGAAAGCGCAACAAGCCGGGCTGATGTTCCGGGTCTGAACTTTTCTTCTTTAATAAATCGGGTAACACAGTAATAGTTCAGGCCGTAATAAAGAGGAGCGACACAAAGACTGATAAAGGCGACATCCAACACAAGCGTCACCGGATTATTTCCCTGGAATTTCAGAAGAATCAGAATCGCGAAAGCCGCTGTAGATAAAACGAATATCCAGTAAAGTTTCTTTCTCCATTTATCTCTTATCGAAGGGAAAAGTGTCGAAGCCATTTCGGCGAAAGCACGTGAGAAGCCGTCCATCACTGTATAAACAGTGGAATACATCGCTGTAAAAGCGGCGACCATGAAAACGATATACATCCATGAACCAATATTATCCGTATATATTTTCGCAAGATTACCCGCAAATTCCGCGTCAGCTATTTTGTCACTCTTTCCATGAAGATACACGGCCGACAACATGAGAAAAACGGAAGCGACTATAAATGATAAGATGTATCCCAATCTCATATCAGTAAGTGACAGCCTGAATATTTTCCACCTGTCTTCGAATGTCGGAGCGGAAGTCAATTCACGATGTTTCTCCAAAGTCCAAAGTGAATGCCATATTGATACATCTATACCCGTTGGCATCCAGCCGAGAATAGCGGCGATGAGGGCTATCGAACCGGCAGGCACGGATGGAATGACAAAGTATTTGAATTCAGTAATTTTTGGAACCGCCGGAACGAATACCGCAATTGTCGCGAAGAAAAGAATCGTCATCATAATTTTATTGAGAAAGTCAAGCCAGTTGTACCCACCCAATACAAGAAAAAGCAATACAGTTCCAATAACGAGAATTACATAGAATCCGGAAAAAGGTTCGTGCCCGATAAAGGTTGATAGAACCGCCGCGGCTATACTCACTACGCCCGCCAAAACTCCGATCCCCTGCGCGACCGTCACAAAAAGAAGAATCCACAACGCCCATCCTCTCGGACCGGGAATTCTAATATATCCCGCGATAAGAGATTCACCGGTAGCGGCGGCATAACGCGGGCCAAACTCAAAGGCGTGATACTTGAACAGATGAGTTAATGTAACGAGCCAAAGCAATTGAAATCCGAACATCCAGCCCGCTTTCGGACTCATAACGAGATGACTGGC
>CAZMPL010000251.1:4528-5646 GCA_964567805.1 uncultured Pirellulales bacterium
AAGAAATTCCTGTAAAATTATTCTTGACGTAAATTGTTTCAAATCAAAATTGAAGAAAGGGGCTTTTTCATGAAAAGAAGAACTTTCCTAAAAACAATGTGTATGTCAATTCCCGTACTCACCTGCCTGGACCCATTCAAAGCGCTTGCGGCTTCGGAATACAAAAAAGTCAAGATTACCGATGTAAAATGTATGCGCATGTTTCCCGGAGCAAGAGTTAAGCCGTGGGTCAAAATTGAAACAGACGCCGGAATAACCGGCTATGGAGAATGCCACCACGAACGCGGCGGTGAAGGTGCTAAAGACGTAATTCTGAATCACCTGAAACGACTTCTTGTCGGTAAGGACCCGCTCGATATTGAAAAGCTTACTTTCCAGATGATGCGCGGCGTATCGTATTATGGTGCGCATGGAGGTATTACCGTCCATGCAATTACCGGAGTTGAATCGGCTCTTTGGGATCTTACAGGTAAAATACTGGGTGTTCCGACTCGAAAGATAATCGGCGGCGGAACACATGTCGATAAGGTTCCGGCAATGCGAACAGGCGGCCCGAGAAACAGGACTGATAAAGCAGCTCTGCAGGATTGGGCCGCGCAGGTGAAAGAAGATCCAACTGGAATTAAAATATATAAAATGGATATACAGAGAAGCCAGCGATGGGAAACCCCTAACAATTTGCAACTTTCATACGAAGACCTTAAAAGAAATATAGAGGGATTCGAAAATATTCGTGAAGCCATAGGTGACTATATTGAAATCGGAGTGCATTGTCACTGGGAGTTCAATTACATCGACGCATTGAATCTCGCACGCGGACTTGCGCCGATGCGTCCCAAATGGCTGGAAGATCCTTTACCTATAGAGTTCAATGAACAATGGGTAAAACTTACCGAACAGTCACCTGTCCCAATCCTCTGCGGCGAAAACCTCTATACCCGCGCCGACTTCAAGCCGTTCATAATGCAGCAGGGTTGCCATATGATAAATATAGATATAATGATGGCGGGCGGCCTTCTCGAAGCGAAGAAGATTAGTGACCTCGCCGACCTTTATTACATGCCTATCACCGCTCATAATGTCGGGAGCAATCTTGGAACAATTCAATCGGCTCAATG
>CAZMPL010000252.1:0-488 GCA_964567805.1 uncultured Pirellulales bacterium
TACAGACAATTCCTGAAACCGGGTGACAAACCCGAAGCCGTTTTCAATGTCAAAGCAAATTCAGTAGTTGCAAGAGAGTACTGCAATCTACATGGATTGTGGAAAGCATAAAAACGATAAAAAAAGAAACAAAAAACGCCTTGTTTTTTGTCATGGTTGTGCTTAAAGTCTAAATTAGAATAAAGCCCTTATTTTGAAAGGAATCGTAATGAATGAAGAAAGCAAATGCCCGGTTACCGGCAGAAGCAGCAAATCCATTGCTGGTGGCGGCACTTCGAACCTCGACTGGTGGCCGAATCAGTTGAACCTTAAGATTCTTCATCAGCATTCTAACCTGAGCAATCCAATGGGCGAAGAGTTTAACTACGCAGAGGAATTTAAAAAACTCGATCTTAAGGCAGTTAAGAAAGACTTATATAAGCTAATGACAGATTCACAGGACTGGTGGCCGGCTGATTATGGTCACTATGGTCCGCTTTTTATCCGGA
>CAZMPL010000252.1:498-5623 GCA_964567805.1 uncultured Pirellulales bacterium
GCGTGGCATAGTGCAGGTACATACCGCATGGGTGACGGACGTGGAGGTGCAGGATCCGGCTCACAGCGTCTTGCGCCCCTGAACAGCTGGCCTGATAACGTGAACCTTGACAAGGCGCGCCGTCTGCTCTGGCCTGTAAAACAGAAATACGGAAGAAAGATTTCATGGGCTGACCTGATGATACTTGCCGGTAATTGCGCTCTTGAGTCGATGGGATTCAAAACTTTTGGTTTTGGCGGCGGGCGCGTGGATGTCTGGGAACCTGAAGAGGATATCTATTGGGGCTCTGAAGATAAATGGCTGGGCGACCAGCGATACTCCGGAAAACGCGATCTCGAGAATCCTCTGGCTGCCGTACAGATGGGCTTAATCTATGTAAACCCCGAAGGACCGAATGGCAATCCTGATCCAGTCGCTTCCGGTCGTGATGTTCGCGAGACTTTCGCCCGCATGGCCATGAATGATGAAGAAACCGTTGCGCTTGTTGCAGGTGGACACACTTTCGGTAAATGTCATGGCGCTGGTCCTGCAACACATGTGGGGCCGGAACCAGAAGCAGCTCCTATCGAACAGATGGGGCTCGGCTGGAAGAGCAGTTTCGGCAGCGGCAAAGGCGGCGATACCATCGGCAGCGGCCTCGAGGGTGCATGGAAACCGAATCCGGTCAAATGGGACAATGGTTATCTGAAGGTGCTGTTCAAATATGAGTGGGTACTGACGAAGAGTCCGGCCGGTGCACAACAGTGGACACCCAAAGATGGCGATGGTGCACAAACTGTACAGGATGCTCATGATTCTTCAAAACGACATCCGCCTATGATGACCACAGCGGATTTGTCTCTTCGTTACGATCCGATCTACGAACCTATTGCGAGGCACTATCTGGAAAATCCAGAAGAATTCGCCGACGCTTTTGCCAGAGCATGGTTCAAACTGACTCACCGTGACATGGGACCGCGTTCTCGCTATATAGGTCCAGAGGTTCCGGCAGAAGACCTGATATGGCAAGACCCGGTACCAGCCGCCGATTATAAAATGATCGATGCAAAAGACATCGCAAACCTCAAGAAAAAAATTCTGGATTCGGGTTTGTCCATTTTTATGTTAGTCTCTACCGCATGGGCCTCAGCATCTACATTCCGCGGCTCCGACAAACGCGGCGGTGCGAATGGAGCACGAATCCGACTTGCTCCGCAGAAGGATTGGGAAGTCAACCAGCCGGAACAATTAGAAATTGTCTTGAAGAAACTTGAAAAAATCCAAAAAGAGTTTAACAAATCACAGTCAGGAGGTAAAAAGGTTTCACTCGCAGATTTGATTGTATTAGGTGGATGTGCAGGTATCGAACAAGCGGCCAAAAATGCCGGTTATAATATTACCGTTCCGTTCACGCCAGGACGAACAGATGCTTCACAAGAACAAACCGACGCGGCATCATTTGCTGTACTGGAACCGAAAGCCGATGGATTCCGCAACTATCAAAAAACCAAATATGCTGTCTCGTCGGAAGAAATGCTGGTTGATCGTGCGCAACTTCTGACACTAACCGCTCCTGAAATGACAGTTCTTATTGGAGGCATGCGTGTATTGAATGCCAATTTCAAACAATCCCAACATGGCCTATTTACAAATCGACCAGAGACGCTAACCAATGACTTCTTTGTGAATCTGCTCGATATGAGTACGGAATGGAAGGCAACCTCACAAAATGCTGATATATTCGAGGCTCGTGATCGAGCAACAGGCGAACTTAAGTGGACAGGCACCCGTGTGGATATCATCTTTGGTTCGAACTCCCAGCTTCGAGCATTAGCTGAAGTTTACGGTTGCAGGGATTCCCAGGAAAAATTTGTGCAAGATTTTGTGGCGGCGTGGAACAAGGTAATGAACCTTGATCGTTTCGACATCGCCTGTTAAATATATTTATCTTAATGTAGTTTTATACACAAAAAAGAGTATCAATCTCATAAGGTGGTCTCAAATAACTTTACAAGGAGAATATGGAAGAGCAAAGAAATCCAATGCCGTTAATTGGCGAAAAAGCACCTTCTTTCGAAGCGGAAACCACTCAGGGACATATTAAATTTCCGGAAGATTTCAAGGGGAAATGGGTAATATTTTTCTCACATCCTGCCGATTTCACACCAGTTTGCACAACTGAATTCATGACGTTTGCAAGCATGGAAAAGGAATTTGAAAAATTAAATGCAAAGTTACTCGGTTTATCCATTGATAGCACCTATAGTCATATTGCATGGCTAAGAACTATAAAAGAAAAAATCAAATATAAAGGCATGGAAAATATTGAAGTGAACTTTCCAGTCATAAGCGATTTGACAATGGAAATTTCAAAAAAATTCGGAATGCTTCAGCCTTCGGCAAGCACAACTCAGGCGGTACGAGCCGTATTTATTATGGATCCTAATGCTAAAGTAAGAGCGATTTTATATTATCCTCTCAGTAATGGAAGGAATATGGATGAAATAAAAAGATTGCTTATAGCTATGCAGCATTCGGACGAACATAATATCGCAACTCCAGCCAATTGGAGAATTGGAGACGATGTTATAGTACCTCCTCCCGGCTCATGCGGAACAGCAAAGGATAGAGTAGATAAAGCAGGCAAGGACTACGAATGTCTCGATTGGTTCCTTTGCCTGAAAAAGTGTCCACACAAATAATTAAAAATTATAAAATTACAATAAGGTAAAAAATCCTTAAGAAAGGAATAAGTATGATCGGGAAAAAGATGGATAAAGCTCTCAATGAGCAGATAAACGCTGAAATGTATTCGGCTTATCTATATTTGTCGATGGAATCTTATTTCAAATCGTTAAATCTGAACGGATTCGCAAACTGGATGAGAGTACAGACTCAGGAAGAAATGTTTCACGCGATGAAAATGTATGATTATCTTATCGAACGCGGCGGAAGAGTTCTCTTAAAAACTATTGAAGGTCCAAAGACCGAATGGAAATCTCCTATCGATGTGTTTGAGGGGATTTGCGAACATGAAGCAAAAGTAACCGGCCTGATTAATAATCTTATTGATTTGGCAATCGAAGAAAAAGACCATGCGGCGAACACTTTTTTCCAATGGTTCGTAAACGAACAAGTCGAAGAAGAAGCTTCATGTGACGCAATAGTAAAGCAATTAAAATTAATGGAAAACGCACCCGGCGGATTGTTTATGCTCGATAGAGAATTGGCGCAGAGAGTATTTACTCCCCCGACGACGAACACAAGTGCACCCTGATTTTATATTTATTAGCCTTTTGAAGGAGAAGTAACAATTTCCAAAAACAGAATTTGATTACTGAAAGGAAACATAAATGGCAATACCTTTTAACGCAAACGAAATATTTGAGATGGCCCAGGAAATCGAAAGAAACGGAGCGAAATTTTATCGCAAAGCAGCGAAAAAATTCCCAAAATTCAGTGATTATTTTTCAGACCTTGCGTCGATGGAAGATGATCACGAAAAAACTTTCAAAAAGATGCAGAATGAACTCGCAGGACCGGAAGTTGACCCGCCTGTTTTCGACCCGGACGGCGAAGCTGATATGTATCTGCAGGTAATGGCGGACGACCAGGTATTCGATACTAAAACGGATCCATCGACTTTACTCGACAAAAATAAAATACCCGGTGACGTTCTTCGTATGGCTATCGGGCTGGAAAAAGACTCAATCGCTTTTTATGTCGGATTAAGAGAATCAGTTTCCCAGAAAGCCGGCAAAGATAAAATCGATATGATAATAAGACAGGAATACAGCCATATCGTGACTCTAAGTAAAAAGTTAAGCGAAATTGAATAAATGAATATATGGAGAATAAGAAATGAAAAAATATAAATGCCTTCTTTGTGGTTACATATATGATCCCGCAGCAGGTGATCCGGATAATGGAATTGACGCAGGAACATCCTTCGAAGATTTACCTGATGACTGGACATGCCCGGAATGCGGCGCCGGCAAAGATGAGTTCGAAGCTATTGATGATTAATTAAAAGTACTGGAAAAAACTTGTGCAGGATGTCGGATTAACAATAGCGGGTCATGGAATAATTTGTGCCGAAACACCATCGGGGCCGTGCGGCTTTGTGGTTTTCGGCGCTTCAGGTGACCTTGTCAGAAGAAAATTGCTCGTTAGTTTATTTCGCTTGTTTCAGCAGGGATTAATTAACGAGCATTTTTTTATTCTCGGAGCGGGCAGAAAAGAACTTTCAGACCATGATTTCAGAAAAGATACAGAGCAAATCATACTCGAAAAAACGAAAGAATCATCACCACCCGGCCTGGATCAATTTTTAGATTTTCTTTATTATATAGCCGGTGACTATAGTAAGCTTTCTTTCTATAATGAGATAAAGACGAAGATTAAGCAAATAAGTACAAAACATAAAGTTGGTGAAAATATAATCTTCTATCTTTCCGTGCCTCCATTTCTGTATCCGGTAATAATCGAACATCTCGGGTCGGCGGAATTGTCATGCAGGCCGCAAACCAAAATTGTTATAGAAAAACCATTCGGCAGAGATTTGAAAAGCGCATCCGAGCTTAACCAGACAATTCTCAAATGCTTTAGCGAATCACAGGTTTACAGAATAGACCATTATGTAGGCAAAGAAACAGTACAGAATATTTTAATGTTTCGTTTCGCCAATTCGATTTTCGAACCTGTCTGGAATCGAAATTACATTGACCATGTGCAGATCACAATCGCAGAATCCGTTGGAATCGAACACCGAGCGGCGTATTACGAACACAGCGGTGCGTTACGTGACATGTTCCAGAATCACATGCTCCAGATGCTCACGCTTGTCGCGATGGAACCGCCTGTATCATTCGAAGCGGATAGTATCCGTGACGAAAAAAGCAAATTACTAAAATCTATCCGCCCCTTCAAAATCAATGAACTTGATAACTATATCGTAAGAGGACAATATAGTGACGGCATAGTAGATGGCAAGCAAGTCGCAGGCTACAAATCCGAACATGACGTAGCGGATAATTCCAAAACCGAAACTTATGTCGCCGCGAAAATGTTTATCGACAACCTGCGTTGGAAAGATGTCCCCTTCTATCTGCGAACAGGAAAAAGACTTTCTGGTAAAGATACAGAG
>CAZMPL010000253.1:0-5620 GCA_964567805.1 uncultured Pirellulales bacterium
TACAGAATATCGCGTTGTAGGATGGGCTTCAGCCCATGCGGTATGTTTTTTAAGGGAGTAATTTAAGGGGTCAGGTACATTTTTTGGATGTCTATTTTTTGGAAGAATAAAAAATGAACGAGAGAATTTAAGGTGTCATGGTCCTTTTGGATATTTTTATGTAGATAGATTTTTAGGAGATAGAAATGTTTATACATTTTCGTAATATAAAATTCAGATTGATTTTGCTTTTGGGGATTTTAAGTTTTAGTTTTGTTAGCTATGCTAATGACGGCATACCAACGATAACTATCTCAGCTCCGAGAACTACAATTAATATTGGCGACCCTTTGATTGTAGAAATAGAACTTCATTTTAAACAGCCTATAAAATCGAATGAAAATGAGATAGAAAAGGAAATTGATATTGAATATAATTCGTTTTTATCCATCGATAAAGGGGATGTCACGGTATATAAGAATCGTTTGGCATATCGATTTAAAATGGAATTGCAGGACAAGGTTGGGTTACATTATAAAGGTACTGTTGTAATATGGTATGATGCCTTAGGTGATAAAATATTTTTAGATGAGCCGGGTGAATATAATATCAGGGTTGGCCTTTCCAAGGAAATATTTTCCGAGCCTGTAAAAATAACAGTCAAATCCGAAAAGAAGAATGTTCCTGATGCTTTAAAGGTTTTTACTGGAAAGGAAGATTATCTTTTTCTATTTCTCGGTTTGGATGCGTATCCAGAAAAAAGAGCTGGAATATTGGAGCGGCTAAAGAAGGTAAATAAATTAAGTGAAGGTACAACACTTGAAAAGTGGAGTGCCGCTCGGCTGGGTATTGAGTGCTGGAAAGATTTTCAAAAAGAAAAAGACGAAAGCAAAATTGATGAGATTTATAAGTATCTTAATAAAGGAATAGAACTGCCTGATGATTTTCCTGTTCGTGAGGAAGCTCTTTATCATCTTGGCCTTATTGAAGCCAGGAAGGGTAATAAAAACAAATCAGAAACTTTGTGGGATGAACTAATAAAAAAATATCCGAAGGGTGAGTTTGCTAAAAAAGTTATTAATATCAGGAAGGAAAGGGAGGGGCAATGAATCCATCTTCGGCGGACAAGTCAGAGAGAATAATCCCGCCGCAGGGTATAGGAAATTGCGGTCATTTCAGACGGCTCAGACTGTTTATGATGCTACTGTAATCTTTTGCGAGAGGTTTATTGATAAGTTTTCCCGGACACGTGACCAGATGGTTCAGGCGGCACGCAGCGGCGTACAGAATATCGCGTTGTAGGATGGGCTTCAGCCCATGCGGTATGTTTTTTAAGGAATAGAATATAATGACAGCATGGGCTGAAGCCCATCCTACAAGAACTACAAGTTTAATGTTGCGCGGGCGAGTCTTGAAGAGCTTCTTCTGGATTATGAGGATTTTCTTCGGCAGAATGGATTTGCACTTTGGGATAAGAACTCGCCCCAAGCGATGATGGTAAGAAACATGTATAAGGCGGACGGGTCGGACAAATCAGACGAGTCGTACAAGTCCAATATGTCTGACCCTTATTCTATTAAAACATCACCTCCTGAAGTTGCGGCTAATACGCTTATCTGTCTTATTAATCAGGCTTCATTTTTATTGAACAGGCAAATTCAAAAACTCGAAGATTCATTCCTGAACGAAGGCGGCTTTACTGAACGCATGTACAAAGCCAGAATGAAGAACAGGAATGGCAAACAAAGTCGATAAGACGAAAATTTAAATGGAAGGTGGGGCAGAGCCACCACCCTACTATTTTAAAAATCTGAGATAATCCTCCTTCAGCAGACAAGTCCGCGGATTCAAAATAATAAAACTGTCATCTTTTCTCAGTACTCTCCGTGTCCTTAAATAAAAAATTGAATTGGTGCGTTGGCACGCACCTCCCAAGGAGTCCCAGGGACCTACAACTACTACTACATATTTTGTACCTTTTGTGAATTTTTGTGGCTATTAATAAATAGGAAAGGTGGGGCAGAGCCACCACCCTACAAATCTAATAAAGTTTCGCCCTGGCAAGCATTCTTTTATCTTCGTGTTTCCTTCGTGGGCTTCGTGGTGAATATAAATGAAAATGGAATTGGTGCGTGGGCACGCACGTGGTAAGTGCATTTCTAAAATAGCTTGCTGAAAATGCTTAAAATTATTATCCTGTACCGTTTTAAATGGTTTAATAATAGAATAAAATAATTATGCACGGCAAAGAAAATTATAAAATAGTACAGAAAGATTCGAAAACAGCAGCACGAGCGGGTATTTTAACAACCGCGCACGGCGAAATTGAAACTCCGGTGTTCATGCCGGTCGGCACAGCCGGAGCAGTAAAAGGTATTACCCCCCTGCATCTCAAAGAGACCGGCGCGACAATTATTCTCGCGAATACCTATCATTTGTTCCTTCGGCCAGGCGTGGATGCAATCGAAAAAATCGGCGGAATTCACAAATTTATGGCATGGGAAGGTCCTATATTAACGGACAGCGGCGGATACCAGGTATTTTCTTTGTCGCCGTTAGTAAAAATTGATGAAGAGGGAGTAGCGTTTGCCAGCCATATAGACGGCGCAAAATTTTACCTTAACGCCGAAATTACAACCCAGGCCCAAAACCGGCTTGGCGTGGATATCGCAATGTGTTTCGACCAGTGTACCGCTTTCGGAGCCGAACCTGAGGAAGTTGTAAAGGCCGTGGATCGCTCGATTCGCTGGGCACAACGATGCAAAGAAGTGCACGCGAACCCGAACCAGCTGCTCTTTTCCATAGTTCAGGGCGGAATTGACCTCAATTTACGGGAAAAATGTGCCTTGGCGCTGGTAAATACGGGCTTTGACGGCTATGCGATAGGCGGGCTGAGCGTGGGCGAAGGTCATGAAAACATGATACAAACGGTCAATCATACGATCTGTTTTCTGTTGGAAGACAAGCCCCGCTATCTCATGGGAGTTGGAATGCCAAACGATATCGTAGCGGCTGTGCGGGCGGGTGTAGATATGTTCGATTGCGTTTTACCGACCAGAAACGGGCGAAATTCCTACGCTTTTACGTGGAACGGGCCGGTTCATCTGCGAAATAACGCTCATATAAGCGATTCCGAGCCTATTGAAGCCGGCTGCGATTGTTACGCATGCAGAAATTACAGCAGAGGAGCGATCCGGCATTTCTGCAATTACAATGAAATGCTTGGTCCGATATTAATTTCACTGCATAACCTGAGATATTACCAGAGATTAATGGCCAAAATCAGGCAAACAATAAAAGATGGGAATTTTGATAATTGGTCAAAAGAATTCACTTTTGCCGATTGATAAATCCCGAATAAAACGTTAATATTATATGTTTTGGCTTTTTGCCATGCTATTTGTGTTATTTAAAAATTAAACCATAATGTTTTAAAAAGGAACTGGTAATGAATAATATTTGGATAATTGCTCAGGCAGGGAATGGTGATGCAATAACTTCTGAACCGATAAATTCGACAGAAGGTACCACAGAAACAAGTACAGTCGCGAATGGAAGCAACGGCGGCACAGAAGCAAAGGTACCTCCGAAACAGCCAAGTCTGTTTACATGGTTTCTTCCGGTAATCATGATTATCATGGTTGTTTTTATGTTCAGAGCGCCGCAAAAGCAAAAACAGGAACGCAAGAAATTAGAACAGTCACTCGAGAAAAATGATCGTATTCTTACTATCGGTGGAATTTACGGAACGATAGTTGATATCAAAGAAGACGAAGTCACTTTGAAAATCGATGAATCAAATAATACAAAAATAAAAGTTACACGTTCAGCAATCGGCAGGAATTTGACGAAAAATTAAGTATAGGTTCGTGAGTGTATAAATGGACATTGAAAAAGGTTCATTTATATATGTTTGAATAAACGTATTACGAGGAAAGATATGAATAAACAACTGACACCAAAAATAGCTATTATTATTGTATTGATACTTCTTGCAGCCGTAACAGTATATCCGCCAAGTGAAAAACTTAAAGGCGGCCCGGACCTCGCGGGCGGTGTAAGTCTTATTTACCAGATAAATACTTACGGTCTCAAAGACGCTGAAAAGAAAGATTTGGCCCAGAAGATGATTACAGTTCTTCAGAGACGTATCGACCCTGCCAATATGCAAAACCTTATCTGGTTACCACAGGGTAATTCGCGTTTCGAGATTCAAATGCCCCTTGCAAGCAAGGAAGCGCGTGACAAACGTGACGCCTACCAGGCAGCCGAGCAGAACCTTCTTTCCAAAAATGTAAGCCGCTCAAAAGTTATACAGGCACTTAACAAAGATAAAGACTTACGCACAGAACTTTTCAAGACCTATGCCCAGGAAGACCCGAACAGAACATCAATGCTCCAAAAACTTGCTGAACTTTACGATAAACGTGAAGAGCTTCAGAAAAAGCGTGACGAACTCAGTGCGAAACGTGTCACTACCGCGGAAGCGGTTTCCGCAGCGGGTATTGACATTGAGGTTGTAAAATCCAAGATTGTTTCATGGTCGAAACTGGATGACGAAAAACTCGCGAAAGCATTCGAAGATTTTAACGATGTCAATAACTATAAGCCGGTTTTGGAAGAATACGTTAAAACATACGAGGAATGGGCAGGCGCTACAGATGAGCTTATTATCCTCGATCCAGATTATATCAATGCTTTAAGAAATATCGATAAATTAAATCTTACCCAGGAGCAATTAAATGTTATCCTCGAACTTCCTGAGAAATCAAGTGATCGTCGGAAACAGATTGCTGAGCTTAAAGAGGAATTCTCAGACCGTTCTGCTGAAATTGATGCTGTTGTCAAAGCGTACGATAAATATAGTCCTTACAGAGGCAGACTCGATGATCCCAAGTCACTCCAGCGAATGCTTAAAGGCGCCGGTGTTCTCGAGTTCAGAATATTGCCGACATTAACTTCAGTGAATCAAGCCGTTATGGAGAATTATGTTGAAAGTCTACAGGAAAAAGGACCGGATTATGCATCAGATAATGATTATAAATGGTTCGAAATTGAAAATATCGACGAATTCCGTGCGGCAGATAAAAGCGGAAACCCGGTAGTCGTAGCACAATTCGGTACAAAGGCCTATGTGCTCGCAAGCAATAAAAAGAATGAATGCATTGTTCATATACCAGGCCAGAGTGATTGGAAACTCGAGAAGGCATACCCAACTTCAGACTCGAGAGGCTTGAATGCGATTGGTATTTATTTTGATACCAAAGGCGGTCAATTATTCGCAAGTGTAACAGGCGCGAATATTGACAGGCCGCTTTGCATTCTGCTCGACGATATCGCGATTTCGGCACCGAACATTCAATCTCAAATTTATAAAGACGGTATTATTACAGGTGGTAACACCGGATTTACATCGGTCGAAGTTGATGATATGGTCAACAAGCTCAACGCCGGTTCACTTCCTGCGAGATTAATCGAACAACCTATCTCGGTAAATAATATTGGACCTTCGATTGGTAAAGATAACCGTGACCAGGGTATCAATGCCGGTATCTACGGTCTTATAACGGTTGTTGCCATCATGGCGATTTATTACACTCTTGCCGGCGGAATTGCCGACGTGGCTTTGTTGCTTAACCTG
>CAZMPL010000254.1:0-1319 GCA_964567805.1 uncultured Pirellulales bacterium
ATTCAGGATCAAGTCTCTCATAGCGTTTTGACTGTTCTTTTTCACAGCCTGACAGGATCATTAAAGTGAATGATAAAATCGAACTTAAAATCAAAGTAAAAGTTTTAAATTTCATTTCAAAATTCCCTTACTAATTTGATAAAAGTTAATATTTGCCAATTACCGGGATATCTACTTTGACTATATAGAACATCTTAAAAAATGTAACAAAGATGCCCACCTCCATGGTCATACCCCCCCTGACTATGAAAGCATTATAACCAAAATGGCGATAAAAGTCAAATCCTTTTTGCTCTGAATAAATCAATTAAAATTATCCGGACCTTTTTTCTGATTTTATTTCAAAAAAACCTTATTTTTTTATCAATTCCGCCTAAATTCAGCACTTTTTTTCGATAACAATTAAAATCGGCAATTTAAGTTAATTTTTTGTCTGTTTGTGCTTGACGAACCGCTCGTAAACTGATAATTGATAATAGATAATTTTTGAAATAACCCTTTGGGATAAATTTATGTTGAAAGGAGGCCATTATGGCAAAAAAAATTAGTTTATCAGTAATTATCGCATTAATGTTCGTTTCTCTTAGTTGTAATAGCCCTTCTACGGTATCAAATGGAGCACTACCTGACCGAATGAGCAACACCACATACTATGCGGGTACAGCTATTAGTGCAACCGCCGGTGAAATGGATATAGTTGATAAAGTTGAAAAAAACAGAGCAGATTACAAAGCAAGCCTGGAAGCACTCGTAGATTTTTATTCGAAATCAGGCAACCATGAACAATATAATAATGCCAAAGCAGAACTCGAAGCTTTGAATACAATGAGACAATATGATTATTTTAACGTACTTATTGGAGACGATTTCAATCCTTCGACCCAAATAGTTGATGCTGACCTCCTTTATAACAGTGGTATGATCGATAAAAAGAACGCGCTAAAATATACAAAAGCTTTATTGAACAAAGATTTAGCCAGATCCGCATTAAATAAATTCAAACAATTGATTAAGACATATAGAACAAGTGATAAAATTGATGACGCCGCCTATGAAGCCGGCGACATTCTTGAAATATTAGGTGATTACTCAGACGCCCTGGATTTCTATAAAGCCACATTCAAATGGAATCCTGAAAATTCTTATCCGGCAAGATTGAAAGCCGCTCGTATCCTCGATAAATATATGCGTAACTATTCAGAAGCTTTACCGTTATATCGTCTTGGAATCGAACTTGAAGGAAAATACAATAAAAACTATGAGTTGGTAAAAAATGCACAAGAGAGAGTAAACGCTCTGGAAAAAATAAATGTTGAGCA
>CAZMPL010000254.1:1329-5571 GCA_964567805.1 uncultured Pirellulales bacterium
TTTTATCAATTGCATAAATTTTTATACTACAATATGTTTGCGGACCTGAATAAAATCAGGTCCGCTTTTTTATTAAATACACCGAAGAAATGCTTTTAGAGTTAGAAAATAAAGTTGTTGATTTTTTGAAAGAGATTGAATTTCCTGTTTCAAAGGTCAATATTCTGCTTGCCGTTTCAGGTGGAGCGGATTCTGTCGCCCTGCTTTATGCTCTTCACGCAATTACTTCTCAAAACATCCTTCCATCGAATTTATTTTGCGCTCATATAAATCATCAGCTAAGAACAGACGCCGATAATGATGAAGAATTTGTAATTTCACAGGCACAAAAACTTAATATCCCGATAATAACTAAACGTCTTAACGTCGAGGAATTTTCCCGTGATAAAAAACTTTCGATAGAAACCGCCGCCCGCCAGTTGAGAATTGAAAATCTTTCCGAAATCGCGAAAGCAAACAATTGCAACTGGATTGCGACGGGACATCAAAAAAATGATAACGCGGAGACAATTCTTCACAGAATGCTTCGCGGCACAGGTTTTCGCGGACTCGCAGGAATCTGGCCTATACGAAAATTCAATGAAAATATCATGTTTGTCCGGCCGCTTTTGTGCGTAACAAGAGATGAGATAACTCAGTATTTAAAACAGAAGAATCTCGATTGGCACGAAGATTACACTAATGCAGAATTTAAATATACACGAAATCACATAAGACATAGATTATTGCCTGCGTTACAAAAACAAAGCAAAAATCCGCTTGTCGAGCAATTGGCGGAATTATCCTCGAAAGCAGAAATTTATTATAAACAGATTATTGCCAAAGTAGATATTTCATGGCCCGATGTTTCAGAACGCGGCGATAAAATAATTTCTTTAAAAAGAGAAAGACTTTTATCCCTCTTACCTTCAGTCCAAATAGAGTTGATTCGCAGGGCTTTAATCGGTACAGGTTCCGGCGAAAGAGATTTAACATCCGAGCATTATGAAAGGATATTAGAACTTGTTCAACAAGGCCATACAGGAAAAACGATCCAGTTACCAAACGGATTTAATGTTCAAGTAGAATATGAGCATTTAGTATTTAAAACTCGTAGGGTGGGATTTATCCCACCAAGTTCCTCTTATTCAAAATGTTCTCAAAACACTAATCTTATAATTCCAGGTAAAACCATATTAAATGAATTTTCTATCTATGCTTCGGTTGTTCAAAAAAATGAAGTTGATTTAAAAAATTTTCTTAGAACCAAAACACCTGAAATAGAATGGTTTGATTTTGATAAAATCAAGCCGCCTTTATTTATTCGCTATCGAAAAGAAGGTGACAGATTCATTCCATTCGGGCAAAAAGTCGAAAAGAAAATAGGCAAATTCATAACAGCTCAACGTGTACCAGAAGAAATGCGTAACAACTCATTAGTTATCGAAGATTCTGAAAAAATCATCTGGCTTTATCCGATTCGTACCTGTGAACAAACAAAAATCACATCAAAAACTAAAAATATCCTGCAGCTTGAAATAAGAAACATTAAATCGGATTAATTTGATTACAACATGTCATTATTAAATATAATAAACAGACCACTTGAAATTTAGAATTTTTCAAATATGCTATATACAATCGTTGTAAAGGAATACTATTTTATTAGGAAATTATTTTATGATAAAAAACATTCTACTTTCATTCATACCGATTTTCGTAGCGGTTGACGCTTTTGGCGTGTTGCCCATGTTTATATCGCTTACAAAGGGTATCGGTAAACAAAAGCGAACTGAAGTAATCGTTCAATCGATGATTACCGCGATAGTTTTATCGATTGGCTTTGTTCTTGTAGGAAAATGGATTTTCAAACAGCTCGGTATTGAAATCGGTGATTTTATGATAGCCGGAGGCGCAATATTATTTTCCATTGCAATTATTGATATTATCAATCCTGCCAAGGAAAGACGCAGTCCAGGTACCTCGCTTGGCGCGGTACCAATCGGCACGCCGCTCATTGCAGGCCCTGCTGTTTTGACAACATCAATGCTGCTCGTTTCCGAGTACGGCCTGCCGGCAACTGTTATTTCAATAATTACGAATATACTTCTTGCCGGAGTTATTTTTGGATTATCTGATTTTGTAATTAAATCTCTCGGAGAAGCCGGATCAAAAGCTTTATCAAAGATAACCAGTCTATTATTGGCAGCGATTGCAGTTATGCTTATGCGAAAAGGCTTGATGCAGTTTTTATGAAATAACCGCAGAAAAGCAGCGATTTTTCATAAAAACAATTTATGATATAAAGATATTGTATTTTCGCCTTTTGAAAATATATGCAAAAGGAAAAACTCAAAAACGCTTAGACTTTTCCGACAATCAGGCATGCGTTATGGCCGCCAAAACCGAAGGAATTGCTTAAAGCGTAATTTACTTTTCTTTCCTGTGGTTTCATTGGTACAAAATTTATATCAGTTCCACAACGTTCATCCAGATTTTCAAGATTAATTGTCGGAGGTATAATCGAATCTGTAACTGTTTTTGCACATACTAAAAGCTCTACGGCCCCGCTTGCACCAAGTAAATGACCAAGGCAGCTTTTCGTTGAACTAACCGCAAGTTTTTTAGCATGACTGCCAAAAACAGCACGTATAGCAGAACTTTCCGCAAGGTCATTAAGTTCGGTACCTGTACCATGAGCGTTTATATAATCAATCTTTTCAATATCCAATTCTGCATCCGCAAGAGCCATCTTCATTGTCCTGGCAGCACCATCGCCATCGGGTATTGGCGCGGTTATGTGATAACCGTCATCGGTAGCTCCATAACCAAGCAGCTCTGCGTATATCTTCGCACCGCGTTTCTTTGCGTGGTTCAATTCTTCCAAAACAATAACTGCAGCGCCTTCTGCAAGAACAAAACCGCCTCTATCTCTATCGAACGGTCTTGACGCGGCCTGTGGATTTTCATTAAGCAAACTCAGAGACCTTGCCGCACAAAACGAAGCCAATCCTACCGGTGTAACAGCCGCTTCGGCGCCACCGGTAATCATTATATCGCTTCTTCCGGAAAGAATATTACAATAAGCTTCACCGATAGCGTGATTTCCAGATGCACAAGCGCTTGATACGCAGAAGTTCGGACCTCTCAATCCATAAGCGATTGCAATATTACCACTTGCGGCATTCGACATAAGTCTCGGCACACAGAAAGGCGATACTTTGGAAGGTCCTTTGTCCACAAGCCTGAGATGCTGGTCTTCAATTTCCTTGATACCACCAATACCAGTGCCAACTATCACACCCGTGCGGAAAACATCAACTTTAGTAAAGTCGAGCCCGCTGTCTTCAATTGCCTGCTTAGCGGATGCTACGGCATATTGAGTGAAACGATCCATTCGTTTCGTTTCACGCTGGTCAATATACTTCGCAGCATCGAACTGTCTTATTTCGCCGGCAAAACGAACAGGATAAGCACTTGTATCGAATGATTCAATAGAGGAAACACCGCTCTTACCTTCGCATAAAGCAGTGAAAAGACCCTCTACAGTCTCAGATAAGGCTGTAATGCAGCCAAGCCCAGTAATAACTACTCGTCTTTGTTTCATGCTATACTTATTCGCTATTCCTGGCCTTTTGTTTGCATTACGCTTACGATATAATCGATTGCGGCACCAACGGTTTGTATTTTCTCAGCTTCTTCATCTGGAATGCTCATGTCAAACTCGTCTTCGAATTCCATGACCAATTCGACTGTATCCAGGGAGTCAGCATTCAAATCGTTAATAAATGAGGTTTCTTTTGTAATTTCCGACTTATCGGCGCCCATTTGCTCACTAATAATATCGATAACTTTATTCTCTATTGCTTGAACATCTATGTCAGCACTCACTTTGTATTCCTCCCTAAATAAAACAGGAATTTTTAACTATCATACGAATTTCAATTTTCAGTTTAACAACAACATTTTTGATTTTGGGGTATATTACCACAAAAACTTATACAAACAACTATTTTTTTTAAAATTTTTTACATTGCCATTCCGCCGTCAACACAAAGCACCTGGCCGGTGATATATCCAGAGTCGTCATTTGAAAGAAACGCTACTGCTCTTGCTACATCCTCGACCTGCCCGAATCGACGTACAGGAATGACTTCTTTCGCCGCTTCTTTAACTGCGTCAGGCAAAACAGCCGTCATTTCAGTCATAATAAAGCCCGGGGCTATACAATTGGCTGTAACGTTCTTTTTGCCTACTTCTCTG
>CAZMPL010000255.1:0-2530 GCA_964567805.1 uncultured Pirellulales bacterium
ATCCACCATATATCTTCTGAGCCGTTATCAGTTTCCCCAATAAAATCCCAGCCTGCATCTAAGAAAGTATTAATATCCTGCATTTCGGCGGTTGTCTTTCCGGTTCCGGAAGCACTTTTTGACTGTCCTGAAGTTTCAGTATCCCAGAAACAGTTCTTAATACCGCCACCGCGACTTTTACCAATAAATCCTCCGACATATTCATAGCCAAAAACTGAACTTATCGAGAAACAGTTCGTAATAAGGCCTATCGTAGTAATGCCCGTCGAAGTCATGCCTCCATTTAGACCAACCAATCCACCGACATAGATATTACCGTTAACCGAACCGGCTGAGTAACAGTTTGTAATTTCGCCAGAATAATTATTCCCCACAAGTCCGCCAATATATATGTCTCCATAAACTGTGCATTTACTATAGCTTGACGTAATACTGCTGGAATTCAATCCCACTAACCCGCCGAGATACCAACGAGTACCACTGACTATACCTGTGGTATAACATGATGTGATACTACCATTATTACTATATCCTACTAAACCACCAATATAATCGCTAATACCATTTATATCTACTGATTCCAGAGTCAGGTTAAAAATCTCTGCATTTTGAGTTATACCAAAAAGTCCCAAATAATCATTACCTTCTATATGAAGTGATAGGATTATATGATTATTTCCATCGAAACTTCCTTCGAATTGTGGAACAACTGCCTGGTTCCACGTTATATTGGATAAATCGATATCCGATTCCAAGCGATAATGTGCTTCAGGACGATACCATAAAGTTCCTAAATCATTGGCATCGTAGATAAGATATGGATCATCGATTGTTCCGGAACCTTGAAGCTCTATGGGGACATATTCTGAGAATACAGTCAGTTGTGGGTAGTTACCATCCAGTATATACCAGAAATCACAGGTACCATTGCTTTGTTCACTAATAAAATCCCAACCTTCATTGAGAAAAGTATTTATATCCTGCATTTGAGCAGTTGTCTTTCCGGTTCCGCCAGCACTTTCTGACTGCCCTGAAGTTTCAATATCCCAGAAACAGTTTCTAACATCGAGAGCATAACCAATTCCCACCAGTCCCCCGACATTATCATTGCCAACAACCGAACCAGTTGAGTAACAATTTGCAATTTCAGCATCACTAAAACTGCAACCTACCAATCCGCCGACATAAACATTGCCTTTAACAGAATCAGTTGAGTAACATTTTGTAATACTTGACCAATAATTTTGACCTACCAGTCCACCAACTTGATTATTCCCAGTCACCATGACTGCGCTGAAACTTGATGTTATACTGCTATAATGATTTATTCCCGTCAGTCCACCTACATAATCATTGCCATTAACCAAACCTGTTGCATGGCAGTTGCTAATAGTGCTATGGTCAAGCTTACCGGCAATAGAACCAACCATGATTGCATCATTTGCATCTATATAAAAATTTTCAAGACCAAGGTCGTGTATTAATGCATTTTCAACATAACCGAATAGCCCCACATAATCCTGACCAGATGAATTGATATTGAAGTTGCTTATAACGTGGCCTCCGCCATCGAAGGTGCCTTCAAAAGGATCTGTATCGTTTCTTCCAATAACTTGAAGTTGGGAGCCATTAAGGTCAATGTCATTTAAAAGTTTGAAATGTTTATCCCAATAGTAATTTTGATGCCCTATAGTAATAAATTGGACAGGTGAAGAAATTAAATATGGTTCATTTAATGTACCCTGACCTTCAAGCATATTCAGATGAGGATATGAAATCCCATCTCGAATTACCCAGACAGGCTTAGTTCTGATATCTCCTTCAAATTCCCAATCAAAAAAAGTGTATACTGCTTTAATTTTCATTAGATCAGTTGGCAGGCCGTATCCGCCGGCACTCTCTAACTGTCCTGAAGTTTCATAGTCCCAGAAGCAGTTCATAACATTATCATAATTACTATAACCCGCAAGGCCACCAACATCTTCGTTCCCAGTCACAATGCCTGTTGCATAACAATTTGAAATAACACAATAATGTTTATAACTATCAATATTCTCTCCAACCAGACCGCCGACAATATGATTACCATTAACCTGACTATTCGAGTAGCAGTTCGTAATAGAGCCCAAAGAAATACTTCCTACCAATCCGCCGACATAGTCATTGCCATAAACCGAACCAGTTGCATAACAGTTACTAATAACGTTAGTATTATAACCAACCAATCCGCCGACATAGTCATTACCATCAACCGAACTTGTTGAGTAACAGTTTGAAATTTTGTTTCTATTATTGTATCCCGTTAGTCCACCGACATAATCATTGCCTATAACCGAACCTGTTGAATAACAGTTTGAAATACTACCTCTATCGTTCCAACTTCTATCACTATACCCTACCAATCCGCCAACATAGGATGAATCTAAACCGGAAACAAAAACATTTTCCAGACCGAGATTTTTGATGATTGCTAAATTAATTTTTCCAAATAATCCAAATCCCCGTATGTGCTGGTATTATCCTGAAAATA
>CAZMPL010000255.1:2540-5543 GCA_964567805.1 uncultured Pirellulales bacterium
ATATTGCCACTATTATTTCCCACTAAGCCACCAACATAATAATATCCGTTAATTACACCAGTACTGTAACAGTTTGTAATGTTGCCACTATTACGACCAGCTATACCGCCTATATAATAGTACCCTGATATTTCAATACTTTCTAAGCCAAGATTCTTGATGATTGCCCCATTTACATTGCCAAACAAGCCAAGATAATTATAATGGAAACCTCCTTTAATTTTTAAGTTGCTGATTGTTAAATTGTTACCATCAAAAACACCAGTGAATTCTGGCTCTCCCTCTGGTGCGATAACAGAAGTAGGAAAAGCTATAATACCTGTAACATTTGGATCCAAATCAATATCAGCAGTCATAATAAAATGCTTGTCATAGTCATTTGGTTCGTTTCCCAAATCAATTAAATCCTGAGCGGTGGCGATTTGGTAGGGGGCTTCGGGAGTTCCGCTGCCGCCGGAATATTTTGCGAAAACGCTTTCCACGACCGCAAAAAAGATAATAATTGATGTTATGAGTGCGCACTTTCCGAGCTTCATAATCTCATCTCCTTTCTCGCTTTCAAACTCCCTTATGAGATAAAGATAAGATATAATAACAATACAGATTCGAGAGTTTTAGCAAGTTTTAAAAAGGTTTCTAAAAATATCTGCACCATTGTAACAATTACTATCTGGTGCAATAACTTTTATAATTATATAAGATTATTTTACATTCCCATCATTATACCGAAACCAGTAGCACCCGGAGAAGTCTGGTATCCATAAGGTCTGTTGTTTTGATTATAGCCCTGGTAATAATTCTGATTCATATAGTTCTGATTGTAACCTGTACCATACTGATTACCATATGTGCCGTAAGACGACATGCCGTAGCCGCCCATCATGTTACCGTAGCCGCCCATCATATTACCATAGCCGCCCATCATGCTGCCATAGCCTCCCATCATGCCGCCCATTCCCATTCCCATCATACCTCCCATGGAAGGGGGGGCAACAATGTCGGCTATATCATAAGTTCGTGTTACTATTTTTTTGGGCAAAGTATTCTTTGTGCCAATTATAATCACATTGCCATCTACGACATATCCAAGTTCAGCAGTCTCTGTTGAAAGCGTAATAAGCAATACGTTCAGGTATGTTTTAATTGAAGCTCGTGAAAGGCCGCTCATTCCTATTGGGGTATCGGGAGTAATATCCGCGTTTTCATCCAAATCTTTCCATTTCACAACTATGTTAAGAGGCGGATTAGTTGCATGGCTTAGAATATCCAAAGCCTCACGCAAAGGCATATCCGGCCTGAAGCTTGATGGACTCGTAGTTGGCCTGGTTGGTTTTACAGATAAACTTTTTATCTCGGTCGATTTCTTCGCTTCTGGTTTCTTCGGAGCTGCTGTGCTATTAGGATCATCGCCATAAGCCACGGAGGAAATAAGCAAAATCGTAACGAAAAAAATTACTTTCTGTAACGAGGATTGTGCTGTATGTTTCGTTTCCATATGTTCTCCCTTCGATAGTTTTTCAAATTGCATATTATTCTTTCCCAGCAATTCAAAACCTATCTTCATTCTTATTTCTATTTTACACTAAATTGTAACTCTTTAAAGAAAAATATTTATTATTTTTTGCTAATAGTTGAATTTTAGTTGCCTATATTACTTAGCTTGCCATGCTTGAAGGAGTTCTCAATATTTTTATAATTCTATAAATAATATCTATAGATTCGTTACTTTATTGAAAAAAAACCGTTACTTTTGAACCAAAAAAGGCACTACAAAGTAGAAGTAGTAAGTAATGAATAAGAAAAAAGGAAGTTTTATGTAGATTAGATTAATTCATTATGGTTAGAGAAGGAGTCCAGAAAGTGGAGCTGAAAAAATGATTATGCAACTACACAAAAAACAACGGAAACACATACTTATAGATATTGATACACAGAAGGATTTCGTATTGGATGGCGGCGAATTGTGTATTGTAAATCGCCAGAGAATTCTTACGAATATCCGCAGAATTATGGCATGGGCCAGGCATAAAGACATACCAATAATTTCGACCGCAGAAGTTTTCTACAATCACGGCGAATGCACTATCGGGCATTGTCTCGAAGGTACCGAGGGGCAGCGTAAAATATCCTACACATTAATGAACAATCGTGTGAGTTTTCCCGCAGATGGCTGGAACGCTTTGCCCTTGGAGTTGTTGCGAATGCACAGGCAGGTAATCCTGCATAAACGCTGTATAGATCCTTTCGAAGAGCCTCGAATTGAAAGATTGTTTAGTGAATTAGAGGCAAATGAGTTCATTTTATTTGGAATTGACGCAGAAAGTGCTGTAATTTCTACTGCGTTGGGTTTACTGCAACGAGGCAAACATGTCAGGGTAATTGCGGATGCTTTGGGCGGCTTAAATCAGGAACAAATTCGTTTAGCTGTAAGAAAAATGGCCGCTAAAGGGGCAAAAATCACGCTTACCCGCGATTTAGCCGGTATTTCTCACCTCAAATATGTCGAAACATGCGACCATCAAAGCTATACAAAGAGGGTCAAAGAAAGCCTTGTCAGAACCACATCTCAAATAAATCTGTATCCAAAACATATTCCTAATAGCATAATTACTTCCGATTTAGTATAATATTTAAAGTTATATTATTTTCAGGAAATACGTCTGAAAGTTATATATGTTTATCCTATCAAATTGAAAAATGAGAAGGTTTGGAGTTGAAAGGGTATTCTAATGAAAACACAAAAAATTCATCTGTTAATTTTATCCTGCTTATTTTTATCTTCAATAGCTCAGGCTTCAGGAATTTCCTGGATTAGTGGTCTTGAACCGCTGGGCGCATTGACCATGGATCCATGTGAACCCGGACAGAACGATGTGATTACATTTACCGTGCCGGTCGGTCCGATTCCGAACAGTTGTTATGCCACGGCTTATCTTGGAGGTACACCAACTATTTCTATTGATAATATTAATAATGTAGTTGAGTTATGGTTCGAAGGTCCTG
>CAZMPL010000256.1:0-5510 GCA_964567805.1 uncultured Pirellulales bacterium
AAAAAATATTGAGCGAAAAACCGGCAAGTTTCATCAAACCGAAATTAAGTACCAGGGTCAGCGGCAAGGCGATGACCATAACCAGCACCTGTCTTACACTGCCGAGAAATATATAAACTACAAAAACCAGCAATACTGCCGCAGAGATTGCCGCATTGCGTACACCCGTTATTGCCTGTTTAACATAAACCGCCTGGTCTTCCACATAATCAAGATACAGTCCCTCAGGAAGAGATGGTTTCAACTCTTCCAACAGTATATTTACGGATTCAGCCACTTGTACTGTATTTGCTTCAGCTTCTTTGAGCACTGAGATTTTGACACATTCAGTCCCATTGAATCGAGTCATTACCCGAACATCCACGTGTCCATCTATTACTTCAGCAATGTCACCCAGATAGACTTTCTTGTGTTCATCTGAAACGATAACAACATTACGAATATCATCAAGATTGGCAAATTCACCTGTCGTGCGTGCTATAAACTCTTTTGGACCAATTGTAACGCGGCCTCCAGCCAATTCAATATTCTCCGCAGCTATTCTCTTGATAACTGTATCAAGAGAAAGTTTGTATTTTTCTATAGCTGGGGGATCAAGCAGAATACGAATTTCACGTTCGAGTCCGCCTATTATCTCCGTTCCCGCTACACCTCTTACGGCCAGAATGCGATCCTGTAGCCAGTTGTCAGCCCAATCCCTCAGCTTCACTGGGCTCCATTGGTCGGAACTGACCGTCAACTGCATAACAGGCAATTGCGATGGATCAGCTTTAAATACGTAAGGAGCCTCAATATCTTCAGGCAATTGCTGCTGGGCACGGGTCAACGCAGCAAGAACATCCTGAAATGCGGCATCGATATCTGCACCGTATTCAAAATGTACATCGAGCGTGTACAATCCTTCAATGCACGAAGATTGGAGATAGTCCAGACGATCTACAGTAGCCATAAGGCGCTCTAAAGGATCGGCAATATCCGTATCGATTTCCTCTGGTGTGGCTGCCTGCCATTTAATCTGTACCTTGACAAGCGGATATGTGATGTTTGGCAGATAATCCACCGGTATCAGCCAAAAGCCATAGACCCCAAGGACAACCAGCCCGATAACGATAGCACTGGTAGCTAATCGGCGGTGAACAGCATATTGTGTTAATTTCATTACCTGCCACCCCCCATCATGTTTCTGCGTCCGATACCCTGACCGGTATTGTTTTGAGAATTTCCCATGTTTGGTTTTTCTGAGCCCTGAATTCTTACAGATGTTCCATCTTTGATTTTTTCATTGCCGGCAACTATTACCTTGTCACCAGGCTGGATTCCGGTAAGAATTTGAATGCGGCTGCCTTCCTCTATACCGGTTTGAACCAGATGTCCAAGAGCTTTTCCATCCTCAAGCACGAAAACCATCTGTCCTTTCGGCGTTGTGACAATCGCTTCGGCAGGCACAACGACACTATCATTAACAGTTTTCATGAACACTTTCAAACGCGCAAACATTCCCGGCAGAAGAAGAACCTGTTTATCCAAAACAACTTCCATTGTGCGTGTTCGCAAACGCGGATCAAGATACGGGTAAATCCGCTCAATCCGCCCTTTGATAATGTCACCAGGGTATGCGTCAAGTTTCACATCTACTCGCAAGCCGGTAGCGATCATGGCTGCGTGTTTTTCAGGAACAGACGCTTGAATTACCATACTTTCCGGATCGTACATTTCCAACAAGGATGCACGTGGCGAGACGAACTCACCATCTTTGACAAGCAAGCGAGAAACCACTCCTTCCCATGGCGCCTCAATAGTATAGTCTTGCGCGGTTTCTTCCGCCTTTACCAATAGCGCCCTGATTTTTTCGTGAGACGCTCTGGCATTATCGAGCTGTTCACCGGCAAATGCGCCGCTTTCAACAAGCTGTTTTGTTCTGCTCAGGTTATCCTCTTCTTTTTTAAGTTCTTCCCGCAGGGAAGTTATCAGGGCATCAATACCTTCCTTTCGCCCGATGGAAAGCATCGCACTACCAGCCTTGACAAGGTCACCTTCCCGCACATGAATATCATGCACCGGCCCTTCAGCGGGCGAAGCCAATCGAGCGACTTTATAAGGCTCTGCTGAGCCGGTCAACTCCAGAGTGAAAGAAATCTCATTGATTTTTGCTGTTTCCACCTGAACCACAGGCGGCATTTTCTGTTTTGGCGATTTTCCGACTTCGGACTTACCTGTTGTGACACCGTAAATAAGTACAACTCCTAAGGAGATAACAACTAAAGGAATTAATATTTTCAGGACATTTTGTGTTTTCATATTTCACCAATCGCTAATTTAAGTTCGGCCAGGGCAGTTTGAAGCTCTGCCTGAATCCGATAGTAAGTAGTTTCTGTTTCCAAAAGAGCTGACTGAGCATCAAGCACATCTATAATAACACCATTGCCAAGCTCATATTTCTGCTGTTCAATGCGAAGACTCTCCTGAGCCTGCGCAATAGATTTTCGAATAGCCTCAATTCGCTCCTCCAGTGATTTCACATTGGAAATAGCAGTTTCAATCTCAAGACGAATCTGGAGTTCGAGCTTTCGGAATCGCTCCCGTGCGGCGGCAAGAACGACACGCTGCTCCCGAACTTTGGCATCAATCCGCCCGCCATCATAAAAAGGTATTTCCATTGCTAAGTTAATACGACCTATGTCGCCGAATTCATCACCTGTGCCGGTTGTAGGTCCTGCGGCCCATCGCCCTCCGTATGAGCCTTGAAGCGAAACAATTGGCCAATTTCCAGCTTTTGCTGCATCTACATTTCTTGCCTGAGCTTCAAGAGTTGACCTTGCCGACAGATAGTCATCACGCCCTTGTAATGCCTTCGAAAAGGCATCTTCCAATTCCGGAACGATTATTATATCTGACAATTCCAACTCTCCCTGCAGGGAAAATTCATCAGTATGATTGTCCATGCCAAGAAGATTGGCCAAAATGCGATGATGGACAGTAAGAAGGTTGTTTTCTCTTACCAGTTGCTGCCGAACATCCCCCAGACGAACTTCAGTACGCATCCTATCTACGTCAGCAGCTTTTTGTGCTGCTATCAAGCCGTTGACGCGCTTAACATGTTCTTCTAATGCTCGCTGTGAGAATACGAGCGATTCTATAACATGTTGTTGAGCCATAATACTAAAAAATACACTCGTGACATTAAAGACAAGCTCTTCCTTACTGCGCGAAAGACGATGCGTCGCTGCCTGCTGTAAGAGGTCTGCCGCTTTTATCTGATTGATTAATCTTCCGCCGGTAAAAATCGGGAGGGACATTACAATATCACCGGAAAAAATATCACGGCTCAATATCGCCGGATCACCCGGTTGACCTATAGGAAGAAGACTCTGCTCATCAAGGTGATGGTTATATCCGCCCACTAATCCAAATCTTGGAAGCCGTTCGGCAAATATTTGTTCCTGTCGGGCTTGTGCCGCAATAGTATCCCACCCCATGGCTGTAACTTCGGGATTGTTTGCAAGAGCGATTTCTATTACCTTCTGTAGACTAAGGGGTTCATTGGGTATATCCAAATTGTCTGGAATCTTCGAATATTCTTCAGATTGCTGTTGTGGAATATTTTCTATTGCTTTTGTTTGAAAAAAATAATTTGAATCCGGCTGCGTACAACCGTATAGAGATATTGCGGTTACCAATATTAAGAGGATGACTGATTTCATAGTTATTTATTTTCCTGTTCACTTGTCTTTAGTTTCATTATTTCCGCTTAAAATCTGTCTAAAAGAGGCTGGGGAAGCATTCTGATTAGCTCCAAAACCGCGTTGATGTCGAAATAATCGGAAAAATTCTTCCTGCTGTTGAGAAGTTAAAACGCTTTTTTCAAAGAGTAAATGCTCAATGACAAGTTTTTGCATTTTGTCTTGCCCGGCAAGGATTTCCTTCTGTTTGTCCATAATTGCCTGAGTGTCAGGATCTGCTTTTGAAAGAAGCTCAATCATTTCGGCGCGTTTATTATTTATTTCAAGGCAAACACCATCGGAAACATTTTGAAATTCCAGAAGATTAGGCTCTATCTGTTTCCATTGTTCATCTGTAACCTTTAAGCTGCGATGAAGTGGACACCAGATCTTTTCATTATCGTCTTGTTGAGAAGACTGTGACGGCTCCTGTGTCAATCCATCTGAAAGTCTGACTCCTGCCCAGGCGATAACAAATGCAGTATTCAGGGCAATTGATACTGCAAAAATGAAAATCAAAATTCGCTTGTTCATTATTTATTCCTCAAATTTATTTGTGCTGTTCATCATCTGGACATATACTCGTGAAAGTGAATTTTCAGGAGCTTCTGTCAGATAATCCAATCTGAATGTATCAATTAGTTCAGAATTATTGGCAATCTGGTTTGCCGCTTGTCTTTGATGAGATTGCCTGCTTGTTTGCAGGCCCATAAGCAGCCCCAGTGATAAACCAATAACAACTCCCGCTGCAGCAACTGATTTTTTAAAGCTTGTTAGGTCGAACCATTCCCAAAGCCTAACAACTACCGGTTCTGATTTATGATGTAAATGCTGCCTCTGGCGAGCAAGCTGCAATAAATGTTCCTTGAAATCTCTGGGAACAGGCGGTAATGGGCTATCTTTAAACAAACCAGCCAGCTTTCTAATCCTGTATAAAGCATCTGCACAGCTATGGCAATTATTGATATGCCGTGCAATTTTTTTGCTTACTGAATCAGGCAAATCACCCTGAACATACCTATCCAGTTTTTGTTTTACATATTTACATAACATTTTTGTATTCCTTTTATAGACTAAACGGATGACCCGGTTAAAACCCCCGTAAAAAAATATCATTTTTCAAAAAAATCTGTGAGGGCGACTTCCAGCTTCTCTCTTGCATGGGCCAGTAATCGTTCTGCAGCCTTTATGGAAATATTCATAGAAGCGGCGATTTGGCTGTAAGGAAGATTTTCATAATATCTTAAAATAACCACCATTCGCTGTCTGGCAGGAAGAGAATTTACTACCTGTTTTACAGCCTGATCCCGCTCTTGAATTTGCAGTTTTGAATCGGGCGTTTCAGCAAATTCTTTATCTGCAGGAAATTCACCTGTGAGTTGCGGCCTTTTCTTGCGGATATGATCAAGGCATAAATTAGCTACAGCTTTATATAAGTACGTGCTGAATTTCGCAAAAGGACGATAGTTTTGGGCCGAATCAAGGATTCTCAAAAACACTTCCTGGCTAATCTCTTCGGCATCAGTGCGATTACCTGTATAACGATAAGCAACCCGCCAGGCAAACTGCTGATAACGAACCACAATCTGTTCAAAAGCTGCAATATCACCTTTACCCACGGCGACCATCAGTTCTTCATCTATAAAATTCATTCAAATGATCCAATTCCTGCTGATATTTAGTAAATTCATGAGAAATAGTACAACACAAAATCAAAGTAGTAAAATAAAATCAAGCAAGAGCGACATATGACCATCTTCGTAAGAGAATCCTTTCATATATAAGGTTGAC
>CAZMPL010000257.1:0-5506 GCA_964567805.1 uncultured Pirellulales bacterium
TTGATATGTCCCTAAAAGCAATTGCCGGTCCCGATAGAGTAGTCATGCTGGAAGGAAAAACCTACCTGAACGGTTATGCTGGTTATGGCCAGCCAGGACAACGTCGCGGCGGCGGAATGGGAAGAAGAGGAACTGCGGCTGAAACACCTGCGCCGACTGGCCCGGAACCCACTGTTACATGGAGTAAAGAATCCGGCCCGGGAACAGTAACGTTCGAGGATGCAAAGGCAAAAACCACGACAGCTAAATTCTCAGCACTGGGTACGTACGTTCTTAAACTGACCGCTGATAATGGCCAAACTACAGTTTCGTCAACATTAACCGTAAAAGTTGAAACTCCCCCGCCAACAGAAAGGTTGGACGTGGTTTATACAAAAAAATATAAGATAGATAATCCTCTCTGGAATTCACGAGCAAAGGCTTTGATTGTCGGATGGATTCCTCATTGCATCGATATCATTAATACACCTGATTATTCGCAGGGCCCGGGCGGTATCGACAATTTTATTGACGCCGCAAAAGCTCTTCGCGGCGAGCCTCTCGAAGAAGGCCAGGGTCACAGAGGATATGTTTTCTCAAACGCATGGGTACATCAAACAGTCGAATCGATGTGCATCGCTTTAATGGTTGATCCTCAGGGTGACCAGGATATTATTAAGGCACAGGAAAAATTTAAAGAGACACTCGAAGACTGGATTCCGAAGATATTGGCGGCTCAGGATAAAGATGGTTATTTGCAAACTGCTTTTGAAACGCGCCGAGTCACTCGAAACCGGGATGGAAGTATTCGATACGATAACGGCCCATTCGAACGCTGGTCCGTGCAGCGACGAGGCGACCACGAAGGTTACGTCGCCGGATATTTTATCGAATCGGCAATTAACCATTATACACTCACAAATGGTACTGACCTGAGACTTTATAACGCAGCCAAGAAATTAGCCGATTGCTGGGTAAATAATATAGGTCCCGAACAAGGCAAAAAGGAATGGTATGACGGCCATCAGGAAATGGAACAGGCATTGGTACGTTTCGGAAGATTTGTAAACGATATGGAAGGCAAGGACAGTCACGGTGACAGTTATATCAAGCTGGCCAAGTTCCTTCTCGATTGCCGCAGGAATGGCAGCGAATATGACCAGAGTCACCTGCCGGTTCAGCAGCAATACGAAGCGGTAGGACATTCAGTTCGAGCCGCGTACACATATTCCGGCATGGCGGATGTAGCCGCTGAAACTCATGATGTCAATTATCAGAACGCCGTCATGTCACTTTGGGACAATATCGTTAATAAAAAGTATTACGTTACTGGCGGAATAGGAAGCGGTGACACATCAGAAGGATTCGGGCAAAATTACGCATTGAGAAATGATGCGTATTGTGAATCCTGTGCCAATTGCGGCGAACTGTTCTTCCAGTGGAAAATGAATCTCGCGTATCATGACGCGAAATACGCTGATTTATACGAGGAAACATTGTATAATGCCGTAATGGGTGACATCGACCTGAAAGGTCTTAACCTGTGCTATACAAATCCGCTTGAAGGCCCCGATAACAGGCAGCCCTGGCAGGGTTGTCCATGCTGCGTTGGTAATGTCCCGAGAACAATGCTTATGATACCGACATGGACTTACGTAAAGAGCTCAGATGGTATATATGTTAATCTTTATATCGGCGGCACAATCAATGTAGAAAAAGTAGCCGGCACAGATATACAGATGGTTCAGAAAACCGATTACCCATGGAGCGGTGACATTTCGATTACAGTCAATCCAAAGGAAACAAAACGTTTTACTGTTTATGTTCGCATACCTAATCGTGACACAAGCGAACTTTATACATATACACCGGAGGTAAGCGGGCTGGTTTCCCTTGCGGTTAATGGCGAAAAAATTACACCGAAAATTGAAAAAGGATACGCTGAAATCACACGCGAGTGGAAAGCCGGTGACAAAATTGACTTGGTTCTGCCAATGAAAGTGCAGCGTATCAAAGCCGACGAAAGAATCGAAGCCGACAGAGGGAAAATCGCTCTTCGCTATGGTCCTTTGATTTATAATTTTGAACGAATTGACCAGAATATCGACCAGGTGTCACTTAACCAGAAAGCTGAATTAACAACTGAATTCAAACGTGATTTGTTGGATGGCGTAATGGTAATTAAAGGCACATGGTCTGATGGAAGTCCATTACTGGCGATACCATATTATGCAAGATATAATCGCGGCGACGGCCCACAGGATACAAGCCAGCAAACGCCCCCTGCCGGACAACGACGAGGCAGAGGTGGACGCAGATCAATTTCTATCGTCTGGATGCCTGAACAACAGTAGAATTTCTTTGTTTTGATTGTAAGTACCAGTGTTTAATAAATACACTTTCATAAGGAGTATTGTTATGAGGCGCGTTACAATTCTTTTATCTATAGTGATTCTTGTTTCTCTGGTTATGAGCATTACATCAGCGGCAAGTGATAATTCCGCAAACGAAGTTTTTCCAATTGTTCGCAGGCCCGACTCGCGCACACCCGTCGATTGCTCGACTATTCGCGGTGCGAATTATTGCTATGCGGAATTCGGCGACCATGCGGGTATGTGGAACAATTACTCGCCGGCAATTACAGAACGTGACCTTAATTATGCAAAAAAAATCGGCATTAACCAGATTCGCTGCTTCATAACATACCAGCCTTATCAAAGAGATCCCAACCAGTATCGCCAGAATTTGCTCCATTTGGTACGAGCCGCCGACGAACGCGGTATTGGAGTTATGCCGGTTGTAGGATACGACAGGCAAATGCAGATAGGTGATCCACGATTAGAGCAATATGCAAAATTTCTTATTGATGCTCTCGGAAAAGAGCCCGGCCTTGCTTTTTGGGATGTATATAATGAGCCGGACTACCCTCCTACGCCGTCTATGGTCGAAAGAAGAACCGCGTTTGCACGGAACATGGCGGGAATATTCCGCAAGCTTGACGGAAAAACACCAGTGACAATCGGCTTTGCATACGCAAAAACTATGGCACAATATGCAGATGATGTCGATGTGCTGGTCTTCCATAATTATCTGGAGACACACGAAGAAGTACGAGCCGATATGGAATTCGCGAAGAAAACAGCCGCGGCGGCACACAAGCAGGTCATAGATGACGAAATGGGTTGTATCGCTCGCGCAAATCCTTACGACATAACAATCGAAGAACATATGAAAGCCAATATCGGTTTTTATGTTTGGGAACTCATGATAGTTCATGACCCGGCGACAGACCGAGGCTGGGGAAATATTCATGGAATTTTCTATCCCGATGGCACAGTTCGCGATCCATCTATACCTTTGGCGGTTATGGGAATCTTTCGCAACCGCGGCGATAATTTAGTTCTCGAAAATCCCGACCGGGAAGGTAAACTGACACGTGTAATTCAGGATGCTCACAGATGGCTTGGTGACCCGAACAGCACATGGAAAGCAGGACTTGATATAGCGGAAGTCGCCGCTAATCTTCTCGAATCGGCACAAATAGCACCTATGCGAGAATTACCTCTCAGAGAAGTTGAATTGCTTCGCAAAGGACAGGAAAACCGCCCTGCTCTGAAAGCTATTTTAGAAAAAGACATCCTGATGCTGCAACCTTATGTTCAGCCGCAAAGACCGATTCAATTTTATTAATTCTCACAATATTTTAGGGAAACGGTGCGTTGTCACGCACCCTACTTAACTTGATTTGGTTCTGAAGGATTAATATCGCCCACCGTAATTGTTGTTATTGATTTCTGGAACCTTATTATTCTCATTTTTGCGTTTTTGAAAGTATTCCTTTGATAATTCTTCCCTGTTGCTTTTCTCAAATCGTAAAAAACTTCTGTTATCCTCGATTGGAATACCACCAAAATAATTTGGTGCTTCTTCAATAGGATAAGCTATCTTTGACACAGGTATTTTTGCAATTTTTTCAAATGCAAAAATTACTTCATTACCAACTCTGTACCATTCAATAGGTTTTTCATACCAGCTTGTAGCTAAACCTTGATCTATATTAATTTTCCCCCAAGCTTCATTTGAATCAGATGCAGACAGAGTTTCCATGTTCACTTTTACTCTGTATTGATTGGCATTACCCCAATAACGAACAACCTTTTTAAGTACTTCTTCAACGTCAGCTTGAAATTCGTTCTTTACGCGAATTGACAAGGCTAAAAATCGACCATCCACAACTATTATGTCGAACTGATCAATATTAAAGCTAACCATCAGAGCATCATCTTTATTCTTTCCGAGGCCAGAGAGAAGTTGAAAATGATCTTTAAGAACTTCTATATCAACTTTATTATTGAGTATATCCTGGTTAATAGTCCTCCACAACCACATCATTGTATAGTCGATTTCTCGCTTTCTGATAGTCTGATTCGGATCATTCGGGTCGTTAAGCACATTAGGATGCTCCAAATCCCAGGATGAAATTATAGAAATCATCATTGATTTTGGAACATTAGAAGAGATATTAACAAAGTGCCCTGACTTCTCACTATTGGCATAACAAATAGACGACAATATCAACAACACTGAAATAGCTATATACCGTCTCATTATACAATTCCTTTCCATGTACTCAGGAAAATTAAAAGAAAGTGTTCGTTTTTTTGGTCCGTCTTTAGTATAAATTGAAAATACCCTCACAAACAATATTGTCAATAAGAATCCATTATATCTTATCTGGCAACATTTCCCCTAAGTAAAAAAAGCCGGTGGTATTGATATTTTTCACAAATACCCCCGGCTTCCCTAAAATTGAGACTCCATTCCGGCAAAATATATAAATAATTCCATTTATTTAGTTATATAATATAAGGCTCCTCTCGACTGCAAAATGTTGACTATAAAAATTGAATATTTGCAGAATTATTTAATATATTTCGAAAAAACTTGCTTTTTTTCAATTCCTTGAATAGAATATTTTGCCTTTAGTAATGCCTCGTCAAGCAGCTGCAAAAGTGGGCTTTTTACGTGTAAAGTATCACGTTAGCCGGAATGAATTTGCGAGTCTGAAACGAAGGATGAAAAGTTAATAAGGGCAAAATACAATGAGTTTTGAAAGTTTCTTTAATCCAAAGTCCGTAGCCATAGTTGGAGCTTCATCCCAAAAAGGTAAAGTCGGTTACGAGATTCTTTCCAACATGATTAGTGCAGGATACAAGGGTAAAATATACCCTGTAAACAACAAAGTGGACAAAATCGAGGGTTTGAAATGCTACCCAGATCTCGAATCCATTGGTTCGGCACCTGAACTGGTAGTAATTGTCATCCCTGCCAAAATCGTTCCTATAATAATACAGCAATGCGCCAAAATAGGAACCAAAGCCGTAATTCTCATTACAGCGGGCTTCAAGGAAATAGGTCAGGAAGGAAAAGCACTCGAAGAAAAGGTGGTTCAAATTGCCAGGGAAGCGGGCATTAGAATTATAGGGCCTAACTGCCTCGGAATAATAGATACCGCGAATAAGCTAAA
>CAZMPL010000258.1:0-2573 GCA_964567805.1 uncultured Pirellulales bacterium
CACCATTTCACCATTGCCTGTTCCATAAAGGTCATCGGCTGTGTACTTTCTGCTGCACTTTCCCGCGGGTCGCCCCGGGTGGCCGTTAGCCACCACCGTGCCCTGCCCTGCTCGGACTTTCCTCTCTGCTTCGCGTAACGCTACGCAGAGCGATCACCCAACCCACTCTATTATTATACTAATGAGCAAGTGATTTATTATATCAGAAATGAATGATTGAGTAAATTGTAAGTATTTTTATGTATTTATTGAAATCTCAATATGTTTATTGAAATTCTTATCGTCGGTCTTAGTGTAGTCCATTCTATAATGTACGCCCCTGCTTTCACAACGTTTATGTGCGGCCTGAGCCATCAGTAAAGACGCGGTCAGCATGTTCTGGCATTCCCAGCCTTCCGGCGAATCGAAAACCTTATCCATAACATATCTTTGCCAGAATCCAACAATTTCCTGTGCTTCCATTAAAGGCTGGTCGGTACGAGTAATACCGACATTTCTCCACATGAGAGAACGCAGGGAGTTTCTTACATCGTCTGTGTCAAGTCGTGTTCGGCCGGACTGAGGAATCTGGTATTTTATCAAAGGATGCTTTTGACTGATTGTACGTGCTTTTACATCCTGGGCGGCAAGTTTTCCTGCTATTTGTCCGAATACCAGACCTTCGAGCAGGGAATTGCTGCCGAGACGATTTGCTCCGTGCAAACCAGTAGAAGCTATTTCGCCGCATGCGTAAAGATTATCTACACTTGTTCTCGCGGAACTATCCGTTTTTACGCCGCCTATCATATAATGCGCACTTGGCCGGACTGGAATAAGGTCGTGACTTATATCTATATCGAAACCTTCCAGCAAGTCGCTGATAAACGGAAATCTTTCCTTGAAATATTGTTTATCGAAATGGCGAACGTCGAGATAAACATGTGTCGCTTCTGTTTTTCGCATTTGAGAAAGTATCGCACGACTCACAATGTCACGAGGTGCGAGTTCTGCCGAATCGTGATACTCCTTCATAAATTTTCTGCCCTGGTTATCGACAAGAATCGCGCCTTCGCCGCGTAAGGTCTCGGATATTAACGCACGTGTTGCGCCTGCAATATAGAGTGTTGTCGGGTGAAACTGTACAAACTCCAAATCGCGTAAAACCGCTCCGGCGCGATATGCGATTGCGATTCCATCGCCGGTCGCGACATCTGGATTTGTTGTCTCGCGATAGATACGCCCTGCCCCACCTGTAGCGAGAATCGTATTTATAGCCCAGATTATCTGAGTCCCTTTGGTTTTATCCAAACCGATAATTCCGGTGCATGAATTGTTATTCTCGCCGTTAGTAAGCAAGTCAATAACAAAGAAATTTTCCAGGATTCTTATGCGAGGATTTTCTTTTACTTTTCTAATCAGCGCTTCGGCTATCATTCTGCCAGTCTCGTCACCATGTGCATGAGCAACTCGAGGATAGCTATGGCCTCCTTCGAAAGTTGCGGCTACCCTGCCATCAATCAGATCAAATTCGGTTCCCCATGTTAATAATTGTTTTATTAACTCCGGTCCGCCGCGAACAACCAAATCCACGATTTCTTCATTGCACAAGCCGCAGCCTGTTTTTAGAGTATCTTTTATATGTGCTTCAAATGTGTCAGCTTCTTCAAGAACTGATGCTATTCCGCCCTGTGCCTTCCATGTATTGCTGTCCTTGAGAGAGCCTTTGCACACTATTGTAACGTTGCAGGTTTGTGCGGCTTCTATGGCGGCTCGCAGGCCGGCAATACCGGAACCTATTACGAGACAATCGGTAAAAAGCTGCTGTGCGGATGCGGAATCAATGTTAGTTAAATAACGTCTGGGTTTTGTTTTTTCTGTCATTAATCTTAATACCTGTTTCTTTCGTTTATTAATTACCACAAGCAATAAAAAGCCTTGGATCTATTATTTTTTTTCGCGTTCCAAAGTAATTGTGTCAGGAAACATTCTCTCATCCTGAGAATATTTTAAAATGAAGACCTGAAGTTCTTTTGTTGAAGATTTCAGAACAATCGTATCTTCACCTTCCTGATATTCTATTTCATTCGGATGTTCCTCAATCAATTCTTTAAATTTACTCGATTGGGTTATTCTAAGTACTAACTTAGGCTCAATCGAATCTACTTTCATGATAGTATGCGCTGGAACGAGAAAAAATGTGTTATATGGCAAACTGATATTATTTGAGTCTTCTGTATCCCATGGCATTTTGTCGGGATAAACATCAAAAAAGAGCTTGTCCTGAAGCTTCATTAAAACGGCTGTATAAGAACCTTTGTTACCTTCTTTGTCAATAAATGATAAATGATAAGCTTTATTTGGTTCTTCTTCGCTTCGCGAAAATATCCAGGTTGTATCCGGTTCATTCGTATCCTGTACCCATGTTCCGACAAGCTTTTGCTCGAACATCACATCAGAGTCTTTATAAAATGGATTAATCGACATAATCGGAATACAGCCGCCCAAAATTACAGGTATGGCATAAAAAAGTATTTTCTTTATTTTCATTTTATTACCCTTTCAGAACAATCCGAAAAATTTATGTTCTACAAGTG
>CAZMPL010000258.1:2673-5491 GCA_964567805.1 uncultured Pirellulales bacterium
ATTATTAGAAAGGAATCACGAATTTGGATTTGAGTGTTCTTGATTGGGTAACAATAGCATTTTGCTCGGTAATTATGGGTGCTTCAAAATCCGGCCTGCCCGGACTTAGCATTCTGGCTGTCCCTTTGATGGCCAACGTTTTCGAAACAAAGCAATCTACAGGATTGCTGCTTGGTATTCTTATTTTAGGCGATATTTTTGCAATTATCTATCACAGGGAAAACGCGAAATGGCCGTATATAATTCGTGTTCTTCCGGCGACATTTTGCGGTATTGTCGCGGGCTTTTTCTTAATGAAAGTCATAACCGATGAGCAGCTAAAACCAATAATCGGCGTGATTGTACTTATTATGCTCGGATTGAATTACCGGCGTATGAAAGGAAACAATGAAGATAAAAATATTCCTACGCCTAAATGGTTGTCTTTATGGCTCGGATTTCTTGCTGGACTTACTACGATGATGGCAAACGCCGCCGGGCCGGTTATGATTATTTACCTGATTGCTATGAAACTACCGAAAATGGAGTTCGTCGGGACTGCTGCATGGTTCTTTTTCATTGCAAACTGGATTAAAGTTCCATTCAGTATAAACTTAGGCATAATGAGCTGGGAATCTCTCAAGGTTGACTTTATGATGCTCCCCTTCATTTTTATTGGTGCGATTGGCGGCTATTTTGTCCTAAAACGAATACCGCAGAAAGCGTTTACAACAATAGCTCAACTTTTAGCAGCAATCGCCGCGGTAAAATTATTGTTTTAACTTGTATAATAAAAACTTAAGGGTGGCAGCCTCATTCTGATTGCTTCTATCAGAATGGAGATGATAAAATATAATTAGAACCATCCCCAAGCTGCGCTTGAGGCTGCCACCCATTAATTTTTTTTTAATTATGGCAAATGAACAAAATATTTACGAATTTGATGCTGCGCGAGAGCACATGCTCAAATATGACCTTAAAGGACGAGGAATTACTGACCATCGAATACTTAAGGTTATGGCGGAAATTCCGCGTGAGAATTTCGTACCAGTCACACATCGTTCACAGTCATACAAAGACGGACCGCTTCCCATCGGGCTGGAGCAGACAATTTCGCAGCCTTATATTGTTGCGCTTATGACACAGGAATTGCATATCAGCAAGGATTGTATTGTTCTGGAAATCGGAACAGGGAGCGGCTACCAAACAGCGATTCTGAGCAGACTTGCAAAAAAGGTATATACAATAGAAAGACTTGAAGAACTTTCTCAAAAAGCGCGAGCAGTTCTGGTAAATTCAGGTTATGATAATATTGAGTTTTACGTTGGCGACGGCAGTGAAGGCTGGCCGGTATCGAATTTACCTGAAAAAGGATTTTTCGACAGAATAATGGTAACCGCTTCTGTTCCGACAATACCCAAGCCGCTCATAAACCAGCTTGCATACGGCGGCCTGATGGTTATTCCTGTCGGATATTCTGATATTCAGGAATTGATACTCTTCGAAAAAAGAGAAGATAAAATAATAGAACGAAATATTTGTGATGTCCGTTTCGTTAAGCTTTTTGGAAAATACGGTTTTCAAATATAATGACAGAAGAAAACAGTAATACACAAAATAAAATAGATTTATCACTGCCGGTTCAATATGTAAAAGGAGTCGGGCCGGCAAGGGCAAATGTTTTTTCGCAGCTCGGAGTTGAAACAGTTGGTGACCTGCTGGAATATTTTCCGCGAGACTGGAACTTTCTTCCTGACCCGATAAAGATAAACCAGATACAGCCGAAAATGGACGCTGCGATAATCGGATTAATCGAATCTGTAGATTACCAGAGTTTTCGCAGGCAGCCTTTATTCGAAGCTCTCATAAGTGACGAAACCGGAATATGCAGAATCATCTGGTTTCATGGAAGTTATTTACGAAATCAACTTGAACCGGGACAAATAATTTTTGTCTATGGCAAAGTCAATTTATATAAGCACCAGATACAATTAACAAATCCCAAATTTCTCGTACTCGACGAGGAAAACTCAAAATCGCCGGAGGACCTGAGCGGCGGAATTTACCCTGCTACAAAGGACCTTTCCAGCAGGCAGATTAAACGAATTATCAAGCCTGTTCTGGAAGCAATAGATGAGCTTGTAGAAGAATTTTTCGACAAGGATTTTTTGAAACACAATCTTTTAATCAGCAGACAAGACGCTTTCAAGTGGATACATCAGCCGCCCGATGAAAAAAAACTTTCACAGGCAAAACGCAGATTGAAACATGACGAGCTATTTCTTATGCAGCTTGGTCTTGCGCTTCGCCGTTATAAAGTGCAGCATTTTTCATCCGCGACTGCTTGTATTTTTTCCGATGAAATTGACAGCCGCATCAGAAAACGTTTCCCATTTCTTCTTACAGAAGATCAGAATAAAAGTATATCTGATATCGTTCAGGACATGGGAAAACAGGAACCTATGAATCGTCTTTTGCAGGGTGACGTAGGTTCAGGTAAAACGGTTGTAGCACTTTATGCCGCCCTGCTTGCAATCGCGAATAAAATGCAGGCAGCGATAATGGCACCAACGGAAATTTTGGCGGGACAACATTTTTTAAGTATTGAAAAATATTTGAAAAACTCTCAGGTGAAAAGAACACTTATAACCGGCGGATTATCCGGCAAAAAAAGAACCGAGCTTCTTGAAGAAATTAGAAGTGGTGACATTGATATTGTTGTCGGAACGGTCGCACTTCTACAAAGCGATATAGAATTTAAGAATTTAGGTTTTGTAGTAATTGATGAACAGCATAAATTCGGAGTTGAGCAGCGTGCTGGATTGCGAAAGCAAAGTAC
>CAZMPL010000259.1:0-5454 GCA_964567805.1 uncultured Pirellulales bacterium
AACAGCGGGAGTTGTTTCGTCTGCGATAGTTTTGTATGAGCTGGAATAATAAATGTGATAAATTCAAATATACCATCCCCAAGCTTGCGCTTGAGGCTGCCACCCATCACTAAGTGTAATGACGAATTGAATTTTTATAGATTTTCTTAAGCCTTAACTGTTTCTTTTGATAGAGTAACTGGAATTTCGAGCCAGAAGGTAGAACCTTCTCCTACTTTGCTTTCTACTCCGACCTTTCCAGCCAGTAAAGCGGCTAATTCCGAACTGATTGCCAGGCCAAGACCTGTGCCGGACGACTCGCGAGTCAGGGAATCATCTGCGGTGACAAATTTTTCGAATATTCTTTCTTTGTCTTCTTCTTTGATTCCGCAGCCATTATCGGTTACAGCGAGACGAACTGTTTTGCCGTCTTCCTTAAGAGATACGCTAATTTCTATTTTGCCGTTTTTGGGAGTGAACTTTACCGCGTTACTCAGGAAATTAAAAATTATCTGCTGAACTTTACCCGCATCGGAAATAAGGAAGGGCAGGTTGTCTTCGACCCTGGTTGTGACCTGAATTTCTTTTTTCAATGTTTCCAGTGAAAATGAAGACACAGCCGATTCTATAAGCTGCGGTATCGAAGCTTTTTCTATATGCAATTCTATTTTCCCCGCTCTCGTTTTCGCAAGCTCAAGCAGGTCGTTAATCATATTAAGCAGCCTGTTTCCGCCGGTGATAATATTGTCGGCGTATCTTTCTGCTTTGTCTTTGGATAATGTAAGCGGCTTTTCACGCAAAACCTGGGCAAAGCCGAGAATCGAATTCAATGGAGTTCTGAATTCATGAGAAACATTGGCGAGAAATTCACTCTTGATTTTATTGGCTTTGAACAGCTCGATATTTCTATGTGACAACTCGGATATTTTCGCGTCGAGCTGTACATTTGCGTTGCGCAATTTCTCTTGTGCTTCCTGCATGCCGTCAAGCATGTGATTGAAAGCATCCGCGAGTTTTTCGTATTCATCGCCGGTCTTTATCATACTCCTGATATCGAGATTGCCTTCGGAGACGTTGTTTGCCATGCCGCGAAGCTGCCTGATAGGACGAATTATAACCCTTTGTGTAATCCAGTAGAATGTGATAATCGCGCCGGTACCGGCTATCAGGCCAGCAGTAGTGAGCCAGACCCAGTTCAGTAAATTGGTACTGGTAAATTCGCTGATAGGATGATTCGATATTATGGTGCCGATAAGTTCGTTCGGAAGAAATGTATTCCCCGGCTCCTGTTCGTTGTGGCAGCTTATGCAATTATCAGTTGCCCTGATCAATTGTACATAACTGCAGTAGTGTACACCATCAATTTTTTTAAATTGTATTATGTCGTTTTGCTTTTTTCCTTCCAGCAGTATTTTTAGTGATTCGAACTGATTTTTGCTTAATTTCTTAACTTGTTCCTGTTCGAGAATATTTTCTTTGGGGAATCGTATCCATTGAATTTGCAGATTGTTCGGATCTATTACGCGTCCTGAACTATCAAGCGGAGCAAGGTCAGCATTGCTTAAAGCGTTCTTTTGGAAATGCTGTGCGAAGAGTAATTCTGTTTTCGCTCTTTCTGTATCGAGGTAGCCTTTTTTGACGAGCTGCTGCATCCAGATGTAAGGTAAAATTAACGCAAGAATCAAAGTAAAAACAACCGCCAGCCCAAACATCATCTGGCATTTGACCGCGAGAGATAGTGGTGACAGGCGAAGAATTCTAAGAAGCTTTCTCCATAGATGTTTTATTTTATTAAATCGTTTTTTGACCAATCTGTTTATACTCCGGAGCTTACTCTATATTGATGCTGGTCGAGAAGAGGAATTCGAATAGAAGCATCTTTCCGAAAAAAACACCAAGAGCGGCGGTTCAAACACCCATAACGAAATTTTCCAATACCGTATTAATACCATCAATTTGGATCCTCTTGTGTATTAAACCCGTATTGTTATCTATCGTTTTACTTAAACGATTTTATTTCTGCTCTTCGCCTTCCATTTCATCAATCTGATGTAAATGTGTCTGTACTCTCAAATTCAGTTCGTCCAATTGTTTTTGATCGACTCCACTTGGAGCTTCAGTTAAGAGGCACTGACCTCGCTGTGTTTTTGGGAAAGCGATTACGTCGCGGATATTATCCGTTCCGGTCAGAAGCATAACGAGCCTGTCCAGTCCGAATGCGATACCGCCGTGTGGAGGTGCGCCGTATTCCAGTGCTTTCAGGAAGAAACCGAATCTGTCCTCAGCCTGCTGCCGGGATATATTGAGCAAATCGAAAACTTTCTGCTGTGTTTTCATGTTATGAATACGAATACTTCCGCCGCCGATTTCCGAGCCGTTCAGAACTATATCGTATGCCTTCGAGCGGATATGTGCCGGATCGGTTTCGAGTTTTCCAAGGTCCTCATCTATCGGAGAGGTAAATGGATGATGCAATGAATCGTAGCGTTTTTCCTCATCGTTCCACTCGAACAACGGGAAATCAATTACCCAAAGGAACTCGAATCTGTTTTCTTCATAAAGCTTCAATTCTTTTCCGAGTTTGCATCGCAGAGGAGCAAGAGCTTTGTTTGCTGCCGCTTCACTGTCTGCTACGAATAAGAGCAGGTCATCGGCTTTCGCGCCAAAACGCTCGAACAGTTGTTTTGCCTGTTCCGGACTGAAGAATTTCGCGGAACCACCCTGAAGAGTAAGGTTTCCGTTTTCAGATTTTACTTTGGCCCATGCAAGACCCTTTGCGCCGTAATCATAAACGAATCTAGTCAGTGTTTTTTCAATATCGCTTCTCGAATATTTATCTCCGCCCGGAGCGCAAAGACCTTTGACGATTCCGCCGTTTTCAATTGCGGCAGTAAAGACTTTGAATTCTGTCTTTTTCGCTATATCAGAAATATCTTTCAGTTTCATATCGAAACGCAGGTCCGGCCTGTCAATACCATAATCGGCCATTGATTCCTGGTAAGTCATGCGTCTCATTGGTAATTTAACATCTACGCCAAGTATTTCTTTCCAGATTTTTGCCGCAAGCGTTTCGTGTATTTTGATTATATCATCCGTATCGACGAAGCTCATTTCGACATCAATTTGCGTAAACTCAGCCTGCCTGTCCGCTCTTGGGTCTTCATCACGGAAGCAGCGAACAATCTGGAAATATTTTTCAACATCGCTGACCATCAAAATTTGTTTGAAAAGCTGCGGCGATTGCGGCAGGGCATAGAAAGTATTCGGAACCAGTCTGCTTGGTACGAGAAAATCTCTTGCGCCTTCTGGTGTGCTTTTGCCAAGCATTGGAGTTTCGATTTCCCAGAATCCCAGTTTGTCGAAATAATCCCTTGCGATTTTGGTTACTTTATGCCTTGTGCGTAACTTCTGCTGCATAAAAGGTCTTCGCAGGTCAATATAACGATATGAGAGCCTGAGTTCTTCGCCGGTTTTATCCGCGTTATCAACCTCAAAAGGCGGGGTTTTTGAAATATTCAATATCTCGAGTTTTTCTACGGATATTTCAATTTCGCCCGTTGATAATTTCGGATTTTCCATGCCTTCGCTTCTTGGCTGAACAGAGCCCCGGATTGCGATTACCCATTCACAACGTATGGCTCTTGCCAGTTTATGCATTTCAATATCAATTTCCGGATTGAAAACAATCTGAGTAAGGCCTTCACGGTCTCTCAAATCGATAAAAACAAGATTTCCATGGTCGCGATAAGAATTTACCCAACCAGCCAAAACGACTTTCAGACCTGAATCTTCAAGGCGAAGCTGGCCGCAATTATGAGTTCTTTTAAGCATTAACAGGTCTCTTTAAAAAGTTGATAATAAAAACCATAACAAAACAGCAGGGATACAGTTTAGCTGAAATGTTTTGTTTCGTCAATAACGCAGTTCACAGCTTTATTAATAATATGATAAACTCTTTTGGGGTATTAATTTGATTTGTCAGTTTCAGGCTTTTTGATACTGTTATTGCCTGGAGTTTCTATAATCAACGATGGAATTTTTGTCCATTTTAATTTTTTACATGCCTGAAAACGCAACTTACCTGCGAGGATTTCATATTTATTGTGTTCAGGATTTTCTTTCAGTATAACAGGTCTCATAAGACCCATAGTTTCAATGCTTTTAGCCAGTTGTTCGATATCATAAGAATCATCAGAATCTTCATGTTCGATTAGGGAAATATCAATTTCCTGGATATTTCCCTCTATTTGTTTTGGCGACGGCTCCAGTATCTCATCTGGTGTTCTCACCGGTCTGCCTGCACGATAGGAATAAACATACGGAATCGCCACGTCCACAAGTGGATTTCTCTGAATCTCCTCGAAAATCAGTTTCGTGATTTTATACGATGTTTTAGCCCGGTCAACGACTTTTGTCTGGTACCTTAGCTGCATATAAACCCCGTAATCATAAAGTTCGGAACGAATATATGGCTTTTTCCCGGTTGCATTGATAACATCCTTTGTTACCCTGCTAGCCGCATTTATTAATATTTTTTCTGCAACATCCCACTTCGAATCATAAGTGATTCTTACTACTATTTCATCAAGGATGTATGGCGCTTCATAGATAGTCGCATAATTTATCACGACCTGATCGAAAAGCATTGCGTTTGGAATAAATATGCTTCTTCCTACAACTTCTTCACTTCCGATAGTGCCGCCGACTTCGTTAAGCTCCATATACATCGCACCAATGTCTTTTATATCGCCGGTAATGTCAAGTTTTGGAAACTGTACTCTGTCGCCCGGATGATATGGACGCTTGAGATTAACAAGAATCCATGCAAAAAGCCCGCTTAAAGGCTGTTGAAGCGACCAGCCTATTACCATGCCCCCGAAAAGGCTAAGTAGTGTTCCTATTTTGCCAAGAAGATTTAACTCAAAAAGAATTACAATAATGCACAGGAAAATTCCAAATACCAGGAATAACTGGTTTAACATATTCCATTCTGCCTGTGTTTTTTTCTTGAAATCGAAGTATTTCCGGGTAGAGATGCTTAAAAGCATAGTTATACATAAAATAGCCGAGATAGACCCGAGAATGAACAATATTGATCTGCCTGTATATTCCTCTTGTTTTGTTAACTTATAATCAGTTACAAATAGTCCGCAGGATAGGACAAATAAAAACAATGCAAGCAGCCATAATTTAATTTTAAAGTTCTTCATTATTTTCATAAAAATATGACATCTTCCTTTCGATAATTATGAATAAAAGATAACCTTAAAAGTGCATTTCGTCAAGAATTTATAAGGCTTATTTGTTTTCGGATATATGATAAAGACACAGCAAAAGATAAGATTTTTGTAAACATTTACAGAAAAATCCTGTTTTCAGTCCACACAATGAGGTGAGAGCAGTTTTTGTATGAATGGCTGCAGCTTGTTAAGTTTTTGCTGGCTTTCTGACCCTTTTGGTGATATAATTTTAATA
>CAZMPL010000260.1:0-5440 GCA_964567805.1 uncultured Pirellulales bacterium
CCTGTAAACGTTTTCCCCTGAAAGAGAAATTGCTTCGATTTTATCGCCGCTGTCTTTTATGGATTCCGGGCTGAACCGTAAAGTAAAACCAAATATTTTATCTCCCTGCTCATCGAAGGTTCTGTCTATCACCTTAAAATCAACAGAATCATAAAATACTACGTCATCAATTCCGAATAGAATATATTTCGTGTTAACCTGGTCGAGAACGTTCATGAAATCACTATAAAAATCTGATTCACGAATAACAACACACTTATTATATTTTCGAAAGAGATTATTGTATTCCTCTGAAAAGAGTGCTTCCTTGTATATAATATAAGTCTTAATAAGGTCCGCGGGGAAATATTTATACAAGCTCTCGAGGTAAGCGTCGAGCTGCAATGGTCGATTTTTCGTGAAAACAATATTGCTTATAACTTCGTTCATAAATCCATTTATTCTATATTGTAACTTAACGATTCGAGTACATCGATTCGTAATATTTTTGATAATCACCTGAAACAACGTTTTTCAACCATTCCTTGTTTTGCAGATACCAGTCGATTGTCTTCACGATACCTTCTTCGAATTTTACTGAAGGTTTCCATCCGAGCTCCTTCATAATTTTAGAAGCGTCAATCGCATATCGTTTGTCATGTCCCGGTCTGTCTTTTACAAATTTAATCAGTGATTGCGGCTTTTTCAGACGATTAAGAATAAGACCGACAACCTCAAGGTTTGTTTTTTCATTGCAGCCGCCAATATTATATATTTCTCCGGGAGCGGCTTTCTCATAAACCTGCCATATCGCCGCACAATGGTCATAAACATATAACCAGTCTCTTACGTTCAGGCCGTCACCATATACAGGTAAATTCTTGTCGTTAAGAGCATTGTTTATCATCAGCGGAATCATTTTTTCCGGAAATTGATATTCGCCGTAATTATTCGAGCATCTTGTGATATTATATTTTATTCCCCATGTATGCCCGAAAGCTTTCACAAGGTGGTCTGCTGACGCCTTGCTTGCCGAGTATGGCGAATTGGGACTAAGCGGTGTAGTTTCAGTAAACATTCCCTGTGGACCAAGCTCACCGTAAACTTCATCCGTAGATATTTGAATAAAGCGATTCAATTTATTGTCACGTGCCGCTTCAAGTAAAGTTAGCGTCCCGGCTATGTTTGTGTCGATGAATATTTTCGGCTCGCTTATTGAGCGGTCAACATGACTTTCAGCCGCAAAATTTATTATCGCATCAATCTTATATTCATCTATTATTTTACCGACAAGCCCGCTGTCGCAAATATCACCTTTTATGAATTTGTGATTTTTATGCTTTAGAAAACCGGCAAGATTTTCGAGATTTCCCGCGTAAGTGAGCTTATCGAGATTAACAATAAAACAATCCGACTGTTCCGTAAGTACCATCCTTACGAAGTTACTGCCTATAAATCCTGCACCACCTGTAACGAGAATCTTTTTCATAGACTACTTAAATATCTTTCTAAAACAGTTTGCCAAGGCTCAATTTTTTCACCGAGCAGATTAGAGATTTTTGTGCAATCAAACCGGCTATTTAGAGGTCTTGCCGCTGGAGCTGCATAATCGCTCGTTTTACATGGGAACAGATTAACATTCATATGGAGCTTGTCAAATATAAACTTTGCCATTTCATACCTGCTGACATACCCTGAACAGGCAAAATGAAACAATCCAGTCGGCTTTTTCTCAAGTAATTTGCATATAAATTGAGAAACCTGGGTCGTAGCCGTTGGCGAACCTATCTGGTCATCCACGACATTTACGGTATCATTTGTTTTCGCTCGCTGGATTAATTTCGATACAAAATTATTTCCTGCCCTGCCGTAAGTCCATTCCACTCGCATTATACAATAGTTGCAGCCGCTTTGAGCGAGCAGTTTTTCGCCTTCCAGCTTTGTTCTGCCGTATTCACTTATTGGATTTGGAGAATCAGTTTCCTTATAAGGCTTTTGTCCTTTACCATCAAAAACAAAATCCGTGCTGATATGTAAAACCCAAATATTATTATCTCGTGCAATTTCACCGAGCCGCCCTGTCGCTGCCGCGTTGACTTTATATGCCAATTCCTTTTGGCTTTCTGCACCATCGACATTCGTATAAGCGGCACAATTTATAACTATATCAGCGTTTTTTATTGTTTCTTCAAGCTGAGTAGAATTTGTGATATCAAATTCCGGCAGGTCAAACACCTTGAAATCAATATTTTTCTTTTTGAACGCTTCAGCCAAGTCTGTACCAAGCATTCCTTTGCCGCCGAGAATAACTATATTTTGATTGCTTAATGACATTAACAACTCCGCAATGGAAATATGATGTATTTAATATTCTTACATCAATGATATTGTTTTATTTGGGTGGACTTTCTAATACCAGCTCATTTGCCTTGCTTAATGATTCGAAAGTACCTGCGTCCGTCCACCAGCCTTCGAGAATATCAAAGCTAAGCTGACCTTTTTTGATATAAGCTTCATTGACATGAGTAATTTCATATTCACCGCGGCTGGAAGGCTTTAACGTTCGAATAATATCAAAAACCGCATCATCATAGAAATATATACCTGTTACGGCATAATCCGATTTGGGATTTTCAGGTTTTTCTATTATGCTTACAACTTTATCATCCTTAATTTCTGCTACACCAAAGCGTCTTGGATTTTCGACTTTTTGCAGAAGTATCCTTGCGCCTTTTCTCTGTTTGAGGAATTGATTACTGTAATTCTCGAGACTGTCTTCGAAAATATTATCTCCAACTATTACAATTATCGGATCACCTTTAGCGAAATTCTCAGCAAGAGCAAGCGCCTGTGCGATTCCACCCGCCTGATCCTGAACTTTATAAGTAAAGCGGCAGCCGAAGTTTGTACCGGAACCAAGAAGATTTACTACATCACCCATATGTTCGAGACCGGTAACAATAAGTATCTCCTCGATACCAATTCCCCTAAGTTTCTCTATAGGATAATAAATCATAGGTTTCCGGCCAACCGGCAGAAGATGTTTGTTTGTAACCTTAGTAAGCGGCATAAGGCGTGAGCCTGTACCACCGGCAAGAACTACACCTTTTAAAAACATCATTTTTCCTTTCATTTTCAACACTTCACCATTATTTTGGGGTAATTTTATACTATATGGGCTTTAGTGTCAAATATCGCTTAATAATTTAATTTCCTTGGAAAATGACGTTTCGGCCAGTTTGAGTCGGCTCAAATATGTGAATTTTGTTCAAATTTATATATACTTTTACGGCCTGGTTTACTTTAAAATCTACATAAGGCGAGGTGCTGAGAATAAATTGCTCCCCATGTGTTGTTTGGAGATAAATATCTGTACGATTTCCAACGGGCTCGATGACTTTCACAACTGAATTGATAGCGATATTCTCCCCATTTTCAGAAGGATTCATGGTAATATCCTCCGGCCGGATACCCAAAATCATTTCTTTTCCATGATAATTAACCAGGTGTTTTCGTAAAGAATCGGGTAGTTCTATTGTAAAATCGTTTCCGGTAAAGTTAGTTTTTTCTTTGGAAATTTCTATTCTGCCGTTGAAAAAATTCATGGAAGGCGTCCCGAAGAAACCAGCTACGAATCGATTTACAGGTTTTTCATATATTTCCATCGGTTTTCCAACCTGCTGGATTTTGCCATCATACATAACACATATCAATTCACCCAGAGTCATTGCTTCGACCTGGTCGTGAGTTACATATACAGTAGTGGTCTTTAATTCCTGATGCAGATTTTTTATCTCGGCTCGCATTGTCAGTCGCATTTTCGCGTCGAGATTACTCAATGGCTCATCGAATAAATAAGCGTTTGGTTTCCGAACTATCGCTTTTCCCAACGCTGCACGTTGTCTTTGTCCCCCTGATAAAGAGTGTGGTTTGCGGTGAAGCAATTCTTCAATTCCCAGTAATGCGGCAGTTTCATGAATACTCTGTTTTATCTGCCTGCGGGGAATTTTTCGCATTTTTAAGGCAAAAGCCATATTCTGATAAACGGTCATATGAGGATATAAAACATAATTCTGGAATACCATCGCAATGTCACGCTCTTTCGCGGAAACATTATTAGCTAAAGTATCACCGATATAAATATTTCCTGAATCAGCCTGCTCCAGACCGGCAATGAGACGCAATGTAGTTGTTTTACCACAGCCGCTCGGACCAACAATCACCATGAAGCAGCCGTCTTTAATTTCAAGAGAGAAATCGGACACGGCAGTAATACCGTTATCATAAACCTTTTTAATATTTTCCAATAAAATACGAGACATAATTTCAAACCTGTCTTTTAAAATATATTATGGCGAAGTCTTTTTTTTGCACGCCAAAGAAAAATAAGTGCGAGTGTCATATAAACGCAAAATGAAATACCGAATATAATTAATGTATCATATAAACTTATGTCTCCCATAGGCCACTTAAAATTAACGGGCCCATGAATTTCGCGGACATTATAATTCAGGGTACTAATTATTATCACAATAACCTGTATAAAAGGATTCGTCGAAATAAAAACTTTAAAATAATCATAATCATTAATAATTCTGCTGAAAACATAAAGAATAAGAGGCAAAGCGCCCCATATAAATCCTGCAAAAATAAAATTCATAATAACAGCGGTTGTTGTATGCTTAAAAAGAGAACTGAAGTAAATACCTGAACTGCAAAGGAAAAACATCATATATACCACTAAAATCACTATCAATACAAGACTAATAGGATGTATAACATTTTTTATATCAAAATATAAAAAATGAAAGATTAATAATGTCCATATAGGTATTCCCCGGCATAAAACACTGTATAATTTCTCATTAATTATTTGCGTTTCATTCAGGTTCGAAATTAAAAGCAATGGTAATGAACGTGTTTCTTTTTCACTTGTAATTGCAGTCGCTGAACGAACAATAGTAAAAAGCATACCCAGCCCCATAAAAATAAGAACGTAAAAAACATGAACAATTTCAGGATATAATCCCATTTTTTTCGTAAAATACCAGTATGAATAAAAAAGCAGAACAAGAAATATAATTAATCCGATAATACGAAATATTTTGCTTTGTTTGCGGGAAGGCAATATCAAATCTTTCCAGAAGATAGGCGGACCAAAGACACCTATAGTCGCTGAATCTCTGTTGTTCAAAGAAAAATCCCTTTCTTTTTTTCTCTGCCAGAAAAAAAACGGCTGCCCTGTCGCCTGACAAATGGCTGCCTTTCGAACCATAATTATCGATACAAATAAAAGAGTGAAAGAGAAAATCAGATTTATCGCACTACTGATATATGATGACGCAAAAAAGATACTTCCCATTCTTCCGGGATATGATGCGCTATAAGAATTAAAATAAAAAGTTAAATACGGATTCGGCTGATGTAGAATAAATTCTAATATTATAACAGGAACTTTTTT
>CAZMPL010000261.1:0-5430 GCA_964567805.1 uncultured Pirellulales bacterium
AACTCGCCGAAACTCTCGGTGCAGATTATCTGCTGGTTGGAAATATAACACAGGCGTTTATCGAAAAAATAGAAAAACGTCTTGAAGCCGCGAATTTTACCACTACCGAATATAAAGCAAGATTCGATTTCAGTTTTCGTATTATAGACAATTCCACAAAGCAGGTTGCCCTTACAATGGAAATTAAAAAGTATCTCGAAAACGACGAAGTAAGAAAACTCGCGGATGAAACGAATACTCAGGAATGGAATGCTTCTCAAATCCGTGACGCGTTCCTTGCAATTGCAGCCAATGATGTTATCGAAAAAATCATTGATTATGTTTATCCTGTAAAAATCGCGGCAATTCAGGATGATGGTACCATTATTCTGAATCAGGGCGGCGATAAAATGAAACCTGGAATGATTTTCGATGTCTTTACTATGGGCAAAGAGATTATCGATTCGGATACAGGACAGTCACTTGGCAAAGTCGAGAATAAAGTTGCCGCTATCGAAGTTCAGAGAGTAGCCAATAATCTTTCTTACGCAAAAATTACGGAAGGCAACCAGGATAAACTCGCCGAAGGTCTTATTTGCAGAGTCAGGGCAACTGAAAAACCGGCAGCCCCCGGCTCAAGGAATTCCAATATCACAAGAACAGAAACAGGCGGCGTAATTATGCCGTTTGACAGGTAGAATTAAACAGTTATCTGACAAGTCCGACATATTAGACTTGCCGGACTTGTCGGATAGCAAATTATAGTTTTCCACTATGCGATTTTTGTTTTCTTTCTGAAGAAGTGTACAAAAATACATAAAGCAATAAATCCCACAAAAATTCCAATACCTGACCATCTCAGTTTAGACCAGAGACTCCAAAGTGCCCCAAATGTTGCGGCAAATGAAGCAAGTGCCATCGCTATATTCCAGATGAGCTTTTTAATTCCTGCAGGAGTATTTTCACCAAGATAACTTTTCTGATTCATTAAGAAAAAGAACGTAAAGTAAGCTATCGGCAGGAGTGTCATTGCAAATACAGAAGTAGGAATAGCTAAATATGGGGCCGGATTTTTCCAGAAAAATGCTCCCACAGCACTGAGAGAAATCATAAGAATGCCGGCTTTCATTGGCCAGCCCTTGGGAGGTTTATTAAGCATCTCGCACAAACAAATACCATTAATCGTCATAAGTATTATCGCAGTACTAATTGCCATTCCAATTACGCCCAATCCGAAAATATACTGTGCGACAACACTCCCGGTAAGCGGCGTTAAAGTATCGGCAAGATTAAATGAATTACGGGTTACCAGCATCGCAGCCATTTTTTTATCAGCCCAGGGTAAAGCATCTGCCTGCTGGTTTACCTGTTCAACAGTCAGCTTGCTGAACAGCTCTTCGCCAACCTGATATTTAAGTCTGTTTTTAAGAAGGTCTTTATAAGGTCCAACCAGATTTGGTGCAGGTTTTTCTGTTATTGTACCTTCAGGATTTTCCGCAACGAATCCGGCAGCTGGTATGGCATGAAACTGGCTCGACGAAGCAATAACTACACAACCGGTAGCAAGAATAAAAGGTATGAATAAACCTGTCGATAAATCAAAAATTGCCAGACCTCGGAAATGTTTGTCCCATCCTTTTCTGAGCATCGAGTAAGGCAGCATAAACGTCATATTGATTCCTACTGCAGTAGCCGCCGCACTAATCATTACATCTCTTTGGTTGTCCACGACCATTTTGGTCCAGAAAGGCTGGAATTTCTCACTAACCTGTTGTATATGCGGAATAAGCTTACTGCTTGGTTTTACAAAAAGACTGAAATCAGGAATAAGACCTTTCAGAACCTCGCTCCATAGAATTTCTTTTTCTATGGAAAGCTTTATAACTACTCCAAAAAAGCAAAGTACTATTAAAGTAACTACTATCTTCATGATATACTCGAAGATTTTTACACCTTTACTGCCTGAATCATACAACATGGCTACTACAATACAGACAGCAAGAAAAGAAGATGCAACAATAATCTTGGATATAAATTGATTTTGAATAAGACTATCCGGTCTATTCCCAAAAATACCTGGCAAAAGATTCACTTGAATCGCTTCGGTACCAAGAGAGAATTGGGGCATTGACCAGACAATATTAGCAAGCATCGCGGCGATAAGCCAGCCCCAGCCGAGAACAGGAGACACATGTTCGTTAATGCCGCGTAATGGTCTTTGACCTGTTGATAGTGTGACATATGAAATGGCACTTAACATTATTATTCCTAAAATCATAGCAACAGGCTGAAGCCACAGGAAACTGAAACCAACCAATACGCCAAGATAAAGACTCGAAGAGAGCGAACCGCCGCCTAAAGTAATACCGCTTTGCAGCCAGCCGGGACCGGATAATTTTATGAAAGTTTTAAATATCGATAAACCGCCCTTCTTTTGCGCGTCTAATATCATTTGGCGATCATTCTCGATTCTCTGGTTCATATTGATATCTTGTGTGCCATGCTGGTTGCAATCTGTTGCCATAAAAAGCTCTCCTAATATTACAGAATAACATTTCCGCATATTTTCAAAGAAAAACTACCATTATGTCAACATATTTTTATCTGATTTATAAAATTGATAACTCTAAAAGTGTTAATCATATAAAAAAAGGAGCATAAAAGTGATACAAACACTTTTATGCTCCTTATATTAATATTTAGAATTAAAAAATTTATTTAGCTAAATCGAACGGAGAAATGTAATCGCCGTATTTAGCCTGAGCTTCTTTAAGCAATTTCTGAGTTTGAGCCATTGTTTCGTAAACCAATGGTATATTATTCGGAATATTTTCCTTGTGATATGCTTCTACTCTCTGAAGCTTCGAAAGATTTTCCGGTACACGAATAGTAAACTGTTTTACGTAATCTTCTTTCGTATAGTCTTTCTTGAGTACCTGCTTGAAGAGTTTTGCAAGGTCATCATAGCATGGAATAAAACCAGTCGGGCATTTAATCGCGTTGACTTCATTATGAACTCTCAGTTCCATCCATTTGACCCAGACATGTTTGTCACGAACTCCGTTGAGGAATTTACCATCTTTGTCCCTGAGGAAGTAATTGACCCCGAATACCAGCGGCGGATTCTTAATATCTTTAGCAAACTCCACGTTATTCTGAATATATTTGCCGAAAGGAATAGCAAGGAAGTCCTGAATACTCATCAGGTTGATTTCCATTTTGCCTTCCGCGCCAATAATCGCGAATGTGGTTTCGGTTTCGAGCGAAGCACCGTAAGAAATAATACCGTGTGCCCAGTTAAAACTCTGCTGAACCGGAACTGAAGCTACGCTGTCGCGACCGCCGTACATAATACCGCCAAGCTCGACACCATTCGGATTATTCAGTTCTGGATCGCAATTTTCCATTGCTTTGAGAGTAACTGTATAACGGGCGTTTTTGTGAGCACAAGGAATTTTATTTCCTTTAGCGTCTTTTTTATCCTTTGTCCAATCACCTGTGAAATTGATTCCCTTATCAGGTATATCCTGACCCATATCGAGCCAGTATGGATTTTTGTCTGAAATAAGAATATTCGAGAAAATCACTTCACCCGGTTTATGCAGAACGTCCCAGATAATCGGGTCTGATTGTTCCTGAACACTTTGAATAATACCGAAAATACCGTTTTCAGCGTTAACGGCACGAACTTTACCGTCTATTTTTCTGAAATACGCGATATCATCGCCGAGAATCTTTTCGCCGGGAAGCATAGCGGTTGAAGTTTTGCCGCATGCGCTTGGGAACGCTCCGGCCAGGTATGTCTTGCGGCCGCCGGGACCATAAACGCCTGAAACAAACATATGCTCGGCAAGCCAGCCTTCTCTGTCTGCTTTGCGAATTGTCAATCTCAATGCAAGTTTCTTCAATCCCATCGTATTGCCGCCATATTGGGAATTGACAGTATAAATCGTATCTATTGTGTAGTCCATATAGACTCGTTTATGTTCTACATCGGCGCTGACTTTTCTCTCAGTCAATTCACCGGCTGAGTGCAGGAAGCAGAATACATTATCATTTTTCTTAAGGGTGCAGAAATATTCGTAAGCACTTCTGTAGAGCAGGTCTTCGCTATGTGCGACATACCATGAATCTGTAGCCTGAAGACATGGAATGCTGAAAACTGAGCCGGCCGGTGCAAGAGACAGGAAACGAACAATCATCGTTCTGCCCTTCATACAATCCTTCATCAGGCCGCGGATTTCCTTCAATCCTTCTTCTCTTTCAATCTGGTTCAACGCCTTGCTTAAGGTCTGATCTTTTGGAACGAGGTATTTTGTAATTTCTCTATCGCGACCCTGGTCATCCGGACCGTCGAAATGATATGTATGGCCTTTTGTCTTAAGTTCACTTTCTTCTCCGGTTTTAATAGCATTTTCACGAACGAATTTTACATCTTCCTTCGAATCTGTACAAACGAAAACATCGTCGGGATTTGTCAATTCTATAGCATCAGCTAAAAAGTCATGAATCTTTATGTTGTTGACAGCCATTAGTTTGCTGTAATTTTCTTTTGTTAATCTTTTTTTCAGAATTTGTTCGGTATTACTCATTATAATCATTACCTCCCAGTTAAAGTTTCTATTCCTGTTCTACGAAAATATAAGGTTTTCAAGGCTCAAAACCTTATTTCAGGCCAAAAAAAATCCCGACTTAGCCGTACGGCCACTCCGGGTATAGCCTTGACAATATAAAGAATCGATTATTATTTGTCAAATATATTTTTAATTTTTTATGAATCAAATTCCCAAAAGCCCCCCTGGGATGGCAAGCTCATTGGTTATATCAAGGTTGATTATACATTAAAGGTTTGAAAAAGATGGATTTATCGCATTGCGGGCAACAACATATATTTGCCGTAAGAGGACATGTTGTTGCCTTTAAAGCGTTAAATCCAAAAGACTTAAATATTGTTCATATTATTAAGTTACCACTTTTTTGGAGTTGAAGCAAAATTTAATTAGCATAAAAATATCAGTGATCATTATTTTTACTATATCTCTTCGAGAGGCTCGTTCAGTTCTCCCCGCAGCAGGAGCGGATTATTGGTTTTAGTTCGGCGGCGTACCTCAAGCTTCAGCCGGCCGTGCAAATCACTCGGCATCAGGCATACAATCTGCCTCGGCTGAACCGTCGATACATCCTCGATTTTCCTCGTCAGGCCATTTTCATCCGTCACAAAAACGCCCTCATCATCATGCGTCAAATAGTAATTCAACCGGTTGCCGACAATCTTCAGTATCCTGCCCGGCGTATATGTATTCTTCTTTGATTCAGGTTCACCCCGCCACAATTCATTCAAAGCCAAATCAACCAGAGGCTTTTTCTCGTCCGGCTGAACCCTTTTCTTATCGATTCCATCGGCGGCCTTGGCAACCGACTGTTTCAGCGAATTCGGTAGTATCCAGCCCA
>CAZMPL010000262.1:0-5403 GCA_964567805.1 uncultured Pirellulales bacterium
CGTACGCCGTATCCAGAGCAAATTTTCAGTCTTACAGAACGACCCGGTTACTTACGTCTTTTCGGTCGTGAGACAATTGGATGTTTATTTACTCAATCTCTCGTCGCAAGAAGACAACAGGCATTTTGTTTCAGTGCTGAAACTATAATTGACTTCGAACCGGAACATTTCCAGCAAATGGCCGGTCTTGTTTGCTATTACAATAGTACGAAAATGCATTATATTTATATTTCGCATGACGAAGAACTTGGCAAACATTTACGTGTTATGTCATGCATACCTGATGCGATGCAAGCGGACGCGTTCACAGCGCCAATTAAAATTCCGGTCGGCAAATCGGTACGTCTGCGAGTTGAAGTCGATTATGAAAGACTCCATTTCGCATACAAAGTCGAAGGTGTCGATAAAGACTGGAACTGGCTGCCGCAGCAATTTGATGCAAGTATTCTTTCCGACGAAGCAATTGCACCCGGCCAGTGCAGTTTCACAGGCAATTTTGTCGGTGTATCATGTTCCGACATGTCCGGTACTGCTAAACACGCAGACTTCGATTACTTCGAATACAAGGAAAGAGATTATAAGGTTAATCCATTTTCAGCGTAATTAAATACTCTTACTGAGTTGATATGAAATTCAAGAAAAAGCTAACAGGAATGTTAGCTTTTTCTTTTTGATATTTTCAATTGCGGCAAGAAAACAATCTGTGCGAGAAATCCTATCCCTACTAAAGCAAGCATAAACCAGTATGGTTTATACGTTCCGAAATTCGCGGCAATAAGACCACCTGAACCGGAACCGATGACTACTCCTAAAGAAATGGTTCCTTCATGGATAGCCATTTGGACAGAGCGTTTTTTTGCACCGCAAGTTCCGTAATACAAATGCGAACTATATATAAAGCCGAAACCTAAACCCATTATAATAAATAACAGGATAAACACGGAAAGAGTCTTACCCATAATAATAAGAACAAGAGAAACCGCAAGCATAGCCTGTGCTGCAAACAAAAGAGAAAACTTGAAATGCCAAAAATGGAACCTGCCCACAAGTGTCATTGATGCAAAATTGCAAATTCCAAATATAGTAATAAGTACACCAAACATTGTTTCTGTATTTTCCAATTCTGTAAATAAAAGAGCAAATTGAGAACGTGCCAGGCCGATACAGGCCCATGCACTGAATAATCCTATTCGTGCAATCCAACGAAATCTTAAAATATTTTCCATGTCCTGGTTATTATTGTTTTTGCTTTGCTCGTCTCCCATGAGAACCTTATGAAACTTGCTTTCAGTAGAGAACGTTAAAAACAGAAAACAGATTATCAGGCCGCTTGAAACAAAAATAGCTGGTAACAGATTGGAGTATTCGACAAGAGTTCCACCTATCAATGGTCCCATTAAGAGCGCGCCCGACCATGAAGCGTTATATGCACCAAGTCTTTGATTAAGAGCCGGCCCTTCGAGGTCTTCGGAAACCCAGCTCATTAAAAACGGCCAATACAATGAAGTCGCCCCGCCGGCGGCAGCACCCAATGCGATAACAGCCCAAATTAAAGCCAGGTTACCTTTCATGTTCTGATTGAAAATTATATAAATTATCACACCGACCAAAACAGTTGATAAACAAATGATTCCCGAAGCAAGACGTGTCGTATTTCTTGGATTGTGACTGCCAAGGAAAATCCCCATTAAAAGCAGGCAAACAAGATAACCAAACATATTAGCCGCCCAGGCATACCCGACATGCGACTGCGAGCCGCCAATATTGCGCATGATAAAAGGCATAGACGTCCACCACGAGTTCGCGGTTATGGACATCATGAAAGCCGCACCATAGAGCGGCCAGACCCGATGTGTAGTTTTATTTAAATCATTCATTAAAAGGCAACTCTCAAAAGCCGATATTGTATCGAGGTTTTTGAAAGTTGCCATAATTTTATATTCACGAATTTAAAAAGTCAATTGTATCCGTTCGAATAATGAGTCCTACTTGTATTTAATTAGCTTTCTTTTAAGACTTTGCGTTTATTGTTTTTCTTTTAGCCAATCTTCAAAAAATGCGGCCAAATTCTGTTTATCAACTGGATTTCCATCAACAAAAACAATATCTGAATCATAGTCCATATTGTTATCGTCGAGTTTCAGAGCTTGTGTGAAAATTAAATAATCTGCCAAATCAACAACGCCGTCTTCATTTAAATCAGCTTCTTTGTTAGGCCATAGAATCTCAAGAGCGTCAAGGCCAAAGCCCGCAATTTTCTCAGTAGGCTTAAAAGCCTGGAGCAGTTCAGAGTTTCGAAGAACTACCTTGCCATAAGAACTTAGTAAATCACCCGGTGTAATATTCTCATATTGCTCAACTGGAAACGATGATTTAGTTGAGAACCAAACCTCACCCCACGGCCATACATAAACTGCGTCCAAACCGATATCTATCGCCACAAATGTAGGATAGAGCTTAAATTTAGAAAGAAGTTCGCTGTTTGTTTTAAATACATATCCTTTTTCGCTAAGCAAGTCTCCGTTCGAAATTTTTTTACCAAGTTTCTCCGAGAAGAAATCCTTTTCTATGGAAAACAGTAATTCATTGCGGTTCGAGTAAGCAATCGCATTCAGGCCATAATCGGGAACGGGCGGCATAGGTCCAAATGGCGAAATAAAATCCTTGTATGTTTTTATTATTGAACCACTGTCACTTAGCAGGTCACCGTTATGTAAATATCCAAGCGTTTCGCTGAATATATCCTGTGGTATTGAGAAATAGATTTCCCTTGAATTAGTCGTTGACTGTGAATTTGAAAGTTTTTTGAGCATTATCGCATCGAGGCCAAGGTCTGGTACTATCGGCATTATCCCAAGCTTTGCGGTTAGTTGATTATTTCGACGAATAATTTTTCCTGATGTACTAATCAGATCGCCATTACTAACCTTTACTCCGGCTGATGATGTAAAACTCGTATTTGTCGAGAACCATGTTTTTGGCCAAGGAACCGCAACCAAATGCAAGCCATATACTCGTGAACTATCCGGAATCAGTTGATACAAATCAATCTCAATCCATGGGAAACTTATATTTATTGTTTGCAAACTGCTGTCTAAAAGCAAATCTTTCGAACCGTTTATTTTACCTTTTAGAACCATCTGCTGTAATAAAGCAACTTCTCCTCCGATTCGAAATGTTCCATTTAATGAGCCGCTATATGATAGTAATGTTGAGTCCGTACTTTTAAATTTAAGACGATTAACCGCGTAATTTGTAAAGAGCGGATCAGGCGGAAGTTGCTCTAACCAGAAATATCCTCTAATCGGCACCTGGATAGACGGCCTGTCTTCATATTTAGAATTTTCTGTCAATGTACTTCCTTCTACGAGTCTGTACCTTATCTCGGTAATTGCATATTCATCAGATTGGAAAGAATTGGGGTCCGCTTTGGAATTTTGACCTGTTAACAGCAGAACCAGGAAAAGCACAAAAATGGTTCGGATTGAATGAATCTCATTTTTTTCACACAATAATAAACGAAGCTTTCCTTTTTGGTAGTTATCTACAACAGGAATAGTAACAGGATTTTTAGTGTCCATACTTTTTCTCCTTAATGTTAAAGACCTGTTTTCAAAAATGTTTAAATAACTTTTTATATAGTAACTCCCCTCTTACCTGATTTATTCTTATATTTTACCTAAATTCACATCCCCAGATGAAAAGAACAAAACAGTTTCTTTATAAATACAACATCATTTTCTTAATATATAGTTCCTTAAACAGGTATTATGTAACGCTTTTTAAAAAATATTTTCCGATTCTTCTAATGCTTTACTGCTAAAACACTTACGAAATTTAAGTTTTTGTAATAATGATAATCAGTAGATTGAGAAATTTTTAATATTGTAACTCTTGCCTGCGAATGTGAACATGAGGCAAAGCCTTTTCAAACTCTGCTTTCTGTTCATCATTTAGCGGTATATTATTGAATGATAATGAATCCAGCCTCTTTAAAGTCATAAGAGGTGTTATGTCGCCTACATTTGTGGATGACATATAAAGAGTCTGAAGATTTGTGAGATTAGATAAAGGAGAAATATCACTTATACCGGTACCTGAAATATAAAGCGTGTTAAGCCTTATAAGTTTCGTCAACGGTTTTATATCAGTAACAATTGAGTCAGAAAGATTAAGAGTTCGAAGATTATTAAGATTTGCTAAGGCATTAATGTCACTAATTTGTGTTTTTGAAATATCCAGCGTTACCAGATATTTCAGGTTAGCAAGAGGAGTTATATCGGTTATATTCGAGTCAGAAATGTCAAGTGTTTGAAGAATCTTAAGATTTGATAATGCACTTATATCGCTATGAACTGTATTTGAAAGATTAAGTGTTTTAAGATTTTTGAGATTTGCCAATGGTTCATAATTCATAATCTTTGTTCCCACAAGGTTAAGTGTTTCAAGATTAGTAAGATTCGATATTGCATTTATATTGCTTACCTGCATACCTAAAATAGAAAGTGACTTTAGCTTAACAAGATTTGCTAACATATTAAAATCAGTGATATTAGCTCCAGAAAGAGAAAGTCCTTGAAGATTATCAATACTTGATAATATTTTAAAATCAGTAATGTTATTACCTGAAATTGAAAAAGATTTAAGGTTATTAAGATTTGCTATTCCTTTTATATCATTGACTTGTTGACATAAAATAGAAAGAGATTCAAGATTTGTCAGATTTGTTATAGCGTCTATATCTTTGACTTGCGAACAGGAAAGCTTTAATATCTTCAGATTTTCCAAACTCGCAAGAGGCGATATATCTGTAATCTCTGCACTTCGAAGCTCGAGCTGTTTCAGGCTTGTGAGATTCGATAAAACATTTATATCATTAACATCAAGTCCTAAAAGCGACAAAGCAGAAAGATTTGTAAGCTTACTCAGAAAGCTTATATCAGATATAGACCTATATGTAAGGGTCAATGTCTTAATGTTTTGATAATCATCATCTATAAGCTCAGCAGGAATTTTACCTAATTGCCTGGCTATCATCTGTTTGATTAATTTCTCACTTTCATCAGAAGTTTCAGAAGCAAGAATATTTGTCCATGAAAAAAACGTTATTAAGCAAAAAGCTATTACGAAAGCCCCTGAATTAATTTTCTTATTTGTCATGATATTATCCCTTCCCCGTTTCTCTGTTTTAACTTATTTTCCTGTTTGTATAAAACGTATTTCTCAAACATTACTCGTACTCTCAATAAATATAGACGTCTAAAATATGTATTTGATACAAGAAAAATATATATTTTCTTAAAATCGCTCCTTATAGACTTATTTTGCACATTTTCAGGCAAAATATATTTGACGTTTGGGCAGGATAAGTTTAAGTAAGAACAATATAAATGGAAATATTGC
>CAZMPL010000263.1:0-5391 GCA_964567805.1 uncultured Pirellulales bacterium
GCCAAATCTTCAGCTTCTTTGGCAATTTCAGATGAATTTCTCATAAGCATTTGCAGTGTTGGTACTTCACGAAGGGCGACTTTTTCATCGAGAAACAGTTTCAAAGTCGCTTCAAGAGCCGCTAACGTAAGCTTTCCAACACGAACAATCCTTGCAAACTGATTTTTTCGTATAGCTTCAATCAGTTTTGCTTTACCAAGAATAATTCCGCCCTGCGAAGCGCCTATAAGTTTATCCGCGCTCGAAGTGACAATATCCGCTCCCATACGAATCGAATCAGCTAATGTCGGTTCAGGCTCGAAACCGAATTGAGAAAAATCAATCAGCGCCCCGGCCCCTACGTCATCTATCATAACAAGATCGTTCGAATGAGCGATTTCCACAAGTTCTTCGAGCGGCACTTCAGATGAGAATCCCTGAATTTTATAATTGCTCGGATGTACCCGCAAAATAGCGGCGGTATTTTCTGTAATCGCGTTTATATAATCTTTGGCGTGAGTTTTATTTGTCGTTCCGACTTCGACAAGTTTTGCACCGCTGAATGACATTACATCCGGCAGCCGGAACGAGCCTCCTATTTCAATAAGCTGGCCGCGTGAAACAATTACTTCCTTATTTTTCGCAACTGTATTCAAAACGATGCTCGTAGCAGCTGCGTTATTATTCACAACAGTCGCGGCTTCTGCGCCGGTCAATTGTCTGAAAAGCTCCTCGATGCATTCATCTCTTTTAGAGCGTTTCCCTGTTTCTGTACTTAGCTGGAGTAATGAATAACCAGACAATTCTTCCTGAATTTGCTTAATCGCGCGAGCCGGTAGAACCGCCCTGCCCAGGCCAGTATGTAATATTATACCGGTCGCATTTACAACTTTGTGAAAATAGGGAACCATTTTTGTTTTTATGTTTATTATCGCGGTATCAACTAGGATTTTATAAATTTCATTTTCGTTGATTTGCGCATTTACGCCAGACAATAAACCTTGTCTCATAGAATCAATGGCATTACGGATTGAATCAACGACTACTTCTCTGCCAACCTGTGGTATGATATTTTCGAATTCAGGTTCTTTGAGGAGTGTATCGACAGAAGGTATTTTTTGCAGAATGTTTTGAGCGAACGTATTGTCTTGTGTCATAAATGACCTCGCAAAATTACTATAAATTATTCAGGAATTTAAGTAAATTTTAATGTGATTAGGGAAAAAAATCAAAAAAAATGTAACAAAAGAGCTTCAAATTCGTCTTATTATATACAAATAATGCTTTTTCGGTGGAAATCGGATTGGTTCGGCTATAAAATACGGAAAAGAGCAATTTTTTTAAAAGATTAGATTGATATGAAAAGAAAAGATATTTTAATTACACTCGGAATCATAGTTGTCTGTCTCGGTGGTATTTTTCTATATTCATTCACTAATTCGCTTGTACACGGCTATATCGAGATTGACTCCGGTGACGCAAATGCGGAATTATTCCTTAAAGGAAGTCTTTTCACACGGAATTTTAGAATTACTAATAAAAAACAGACATTAATTAATACAAGAGTAACAAAACCCACGGCTTTAACTATTTCAAAAACTCAGGATAGCAATTCACTTCAACTTAATAGTTATGGACCATGGGGAGATTTATCAAGAATAAAAATCAAAAATAACGAAACAATAAATATTAAGCTTGGTCCGCCGCTTGTTATTGAATCTGTAATTAACTATCAGTCTGGTATAGTTATAGTAGGTTTTGCAGTTGTAGGCCGGGCGGGAGAGCAATATCAAATACCAGGAACAAAAACGAATCCAAAGATAAAGATTGTGGATGAAAACGGAAATATTCTTGCCTCAGGCAATTTTGCCTATGGTTGAGGCGGCGTATGCCGGTACTCGTGGCGAGTACCTGATGATTTCAAAGGCAAGTACCAGGTGCTTATTGAAATGGACCTTGCGCCGTTCGATATAAAGATGGAGGAAACCTGGCACTCGATTTGAAATACATATATTTAGCCACGAACACCGGCGGGTATTGAGATAAATTCTCTTGCCCGCTTTTTTTTTGGAAATTTCAGGGAGAAACGTTATGAAAAAATTGGAAGCAATTGGCTTGAAAGAAGTTCAGGATGTATATTCAGGTCCTGAAGGTGTGCTTTGGGAATTGGTTATGGGTCAGCAGATTCACATTGGCGGATTTGCTTCATCAATGGACCTTGCAGAAAAAGCCGGTATAGGTGCAGGAATGAAAGGTGTTGACTTGTGCTGCTGCAATGGCGCTGGAATGCGTTTTCTGGTTCGTTTTAGAAATGTCGCGCAAATGCACGGTATAGATGCAACCGCAAATATAGTCGAACAGGGAAAGCAGAGATGTAAAGAGGAAGGTTTATCCGATAAAATTAAATTTACACTTGCCGATGTTTGTGATAGCGGGCTTGAGACAGCAAGTGCGGATTTCATCTGGGGTGAAGATGCATGGTGCTATGTTGTCGATAAAGAGAAACTTATCTCTGAAGCCGCTCGAATTGTAAAACCAGGTGGTACTATCGCATTTACCGACTGGATTGAAGGAAAAACCGGTTTGAGCGACACTGAAGCAGAACGATTTATGACATTTATGAAGTTTCCGAATGTACAGAATCTTGAAGGTTACACTAATTTGTTGAAAAAAAATAACTGTGAAATTCTATCCGCAGTCGATACCGGACGATTTCCTGCTTGTGTTGACCTTTATCTCGATATGCTCAATATGCAGCTTACTTACGATGCATTGAAGATAATCGGTTTCGATATGGAACTGATGCAGGCAATGGGTAAAGAAATGGTTTTCATGCAGCAACTCGCACACGCGGGAAAAATCGCACAGGGACTTTTTATTGCACGTAAAAAGCATGATTAATAATTTATGGAATTGAGGATAATAATGTCGAAATGTTGTGGAAATATAAACGAAAATGCTTTCAAGCCGGATGATCCATGTAATCCCCCTTCTTATGGATGCACAGGAAAAGCAAATACAAATAATTCAGCAGATTGCCCAGTGACATGGTTCGGCAATATGATACAGAACTGTTACGAATACGCCACTGACGCAAAAGCCAAAGGCAAACACATTGTCGGTATTATGTGTGAGTACACACCGAGAGAACTCATCATGGCGGCTGATGGAGTTCCGGTATGTTTGTGCGGCGGCTCAGCGGAAATGATTCCTCCCGCGGAAGAACATTTGCCCGCAAATCTTTGCCCGCTCATAAAATCAACTTACGGCTATCATATAAAGAAAGCAAATCCATTTATCGAAATGGCAGAGCTTATCGTAGCGGAAACTACCTGTGACGGAAAAAAGAAAATGTATGAACTTATGGGCCTGACCAGGAACGTTCATATACTTGAGTTGCCGCAAAAACCCGATGACAAAGACGCAATGTCACACTGGATCAGTCAATTAAGATTATTGAAAGCAAAACTTGAACAACTCTTCAACGTTGAAATTACAGATGAGAAAATCAGGCAGGCAATTCGCACAATGAATAAGGAACGGCAATTGAGACGAGAACTGGCTGAATTAATGAAATCAAAGTCACCTGCATTGACAGGAAGACAATTGCTTGATTTCAAGAGCAGCATTTCTGGAATATGCACTGATTTTCAGCAATATTCCAAAGCCATTGATATGTATAAAAACCAGGTGACAAGACCTTGCAAATCTTCACCGGTAAGGGTACTTCTTACGGGTGTCCCTATCGTACACGGCGCCGAGCGAATTCTCGATATAATCGAATCAGGTGATGGTCTCGTAGTAGCTATGGACAATTGCACAGGATTGAAACCGATTCTTGAAGATGTCGATGAAAACGCCGATGACCCGATAGCCGCTTTAGCTCAAAAGTATTTGAATGTGCCCTGCTCGGTTATGACGAAAAACGACAGGCGAATGGAAGTTTTGCGACAAATGGCACTCGACTACAAACCCGATTGCATTATCGAACTGATTTGGCAAGCCTGTATAACTTATGATGTCGAATCTTATTTTGTGAAAAAACTTGCCGAAGAAGAGCTTGGGATACCTTACCTGAGAATTGAAACGGATTATTCACCTTCCGATTCCGCCAGAATCGGTTTAAGAGTAGAGGCTTTGTTCGAAACAGTTCGGGAACGTTCGATTAGCAAATGAAAAAAGTAATCTATACATGTCCGTATGTACCTGCAGAATGGATAGCTGCTCATGGATTGAAACCATGCAGAATAGTTCCATATTCCAATGGACGTGGAACGGAAATCATCCGGACAGAAGGATTATGTCCCTACGTTCGTGACTTTATCAATAACCTCAACGAAGAAAAAGATTGTATCGCAATATTCACCACTCTTTGCGACCAGATGCGACGGGGTTTTGATATTGTTTCAAGCAGATTAGATATTCCTGCTTTTCTTATGAACGTTCCAAGTACATGGCAAACGGTGACTTCGCAAAAGCTTTATCTGGATGAGTTGAAAAGATTCGGTAAATTCCTTGTTCAAATGGGAGGAAATACTCCGTCAGATAAAACTCTTTCAGAAGTAATGCTTAAATATGACAAATCTCGCAAATCAGTTCTTGAAATGAATGATAAATTATCCGTAATACAATATGCTGAATTAATAGAACAATTCAGCAAAAATGGTCCGGATGAACAATGTAGGATGGGCTTCAGCCCATGCTGTAAAAAGATAATTAAACATAATTCTATACCGCTCGCTATTGTTGGCAGCCCTCTATTAAAACAGGATTTCGAGATTCTTGAAATTACCGAGCAGCTTGGTGGTCGGATTGTTCTGAACGCAACAGAAAATGGTGAAAGAGGATTATGCTCACCATTTAATCAACGCAAGCTTAATGAGAATCCGCTTATGGAACTTGCGGACGCATATTTCAATGGTATTACTGATGCGTCACGCAGACCGAACAGTGAGCTTTATAAATGGCTTAAAAAAAATCTAGTGGAAAGAGACGTACGAGGAATTATTTTTCATCGCAATATCTGGTGTGATATCTGGCACGCCGAACTTCAAAGATTAAAAGACTGGTCAGGTTTACCGATACTTGATATCGAATCAACCGGCGATAACAAATCAGCTAACCAGAACACGATAAATCGAATACGAGCTTTTCTGGAGATGCTTTCTTGAACATCGAACCAAAACAAATCTCGCTTGAACAATGGGATAAGCAATATCATAAATTGCAAAAGGCTGGTTTGCGCGAACCTGTTTACGGCGGCCGCTTAAGCAGACATGTGGAAGATGGTGACACGAGATTGTTAAAACTCAGGTATGACAACTCTGCAGCGGCGTTGAGATTATGGAATTTTTTACTTACTGAAGAAGACAGATTGAAAAATGCTCGTAATAACGGCAAAAAGCTAATCGG